>NZ_JALBGZ010000126.1:0-11594 GCF_023006515.1 Bradyrhizobium sp. PRIMUS42 | reverse complement strand
GGTGCGCAGCTGAAGCGGCGTCAGCACCGGTTTGCGCGCGTCCTCGCCGCGTTCGAACGGCGTCATCGGCACCTTGTCGACGCCGAAGATGCGGACGATCTCCTCGACGATGTCGGCCTTGCCGTGCACGTCCGAGCGCCAGGACGGTACCGCGACCTTCACGACGGGGCCCGGGCCCGCCATCATGAAGCCGAGATGGGTCAGGATACGCTTCATCTCGGCTTGCGGCACTTCGATGCCGGACAGGCGCTTCACTTCCGTGACCGGAAAATCGATCACGCGGTCGTCGCCAAAAGCCTTGCCGACCACGACGGACTCGGACGGCGCGCCGCCGCACATCTCCATCACCAGCTTGGTCGCGAGCTCGAGCCCCGGCACCATGAAGGCCGGATCGACGCCGCGCTCGAAGCGGTAGCGCGCATCGGAATTGATGCCAAGCTTGCGCCCGGTCTGCGCGATGTTGATCTCGTTCCACAGCGCCGATTCGATCAGCACGTCGGTGGTATCATCGTCGCAGCCCGAGGCCTCGCCGCCCATGATGCCGGCGAGCGATTCGACGCCGTGCTCGTCCGCGATCACGCAAATGGCGGGATCGAGATTGTAGCTGCGGCCGTCGAGCGCGAGCAGCGTCTCGCCGTCGCGCGCGCGCCGCACGATGAGATTGCCCTTCACCTTCTTCGCGTCGAACACGTGAAGCGGACGCGCGCGGTCGTAGGTCATGAAGTTGGTGATGTCGACAAGCGCGTTGATCGGACGCAGCCCGATTGCGGTCAGCCGCTTCTGCAGCCATTCCGGCGACGGCTTGTTCTTCACGCCGCGCACGAGGCGAAGCGCGAAGCCCGGACACAGCGTGGAATCCTCGACCGTGACCTTCACCGGGCACGGAAATTCACCCTTGATCGGCTTGATCGTGGGATCCTTAAACTTGCCCATGTCGGCCGCGGCAAGGTCGCGCGCGATGCCGTGCACGCCGGTGCAGTCCTGCCGGTTCGGCGTCAAATTGATCTCAACCACGGGATCGCCGAGCGCGGCCCATTCGGCATAGCCCGCGCCGAGCGGCGCGTCCGCCGGCAATTCCATGATGCCGTCATGGTCGTTGGAAATCTGCAATTCGGCCGCCGAGCACAGCATGCCGCGGCTTTCGACGCCGCGGATGGTGCCGACACCGAGCGTGATGTCCTTGCCGGGAATATAAGTGCCAGGCGGCGAGAACACGCTGACGAGACCCGCACGCGCATTCGGCGCGCCGCACACCACCTGCACCGGCGCGCCACCGTCACCGGTGTCGACCATGCAGACGCGCAGGCGATCCGCATTCGGATGCTGCTCGGCCGAGATCACCTTTGCAATGGTGAAAGGCTTCAGCGCCTTCGCCTTGTCCTCGATGTTCTCGACCTCGAGCCCGATCATGGTGAGCTTCTCGGCGAGCTTGTCGAGCGGCTCGTCGGTCTCGAGATGATCCTTCAGCCAGGAGAGGGTGAATTTCATGGCTGTGTGCCTCGGGTCTTGAGAGTGTTTACTGAGTTGATTTGGTCGGTGTCAGGGTTCCCTCCCCCCTTGTGGGGGAGGGTTAGGGAGGGGGGTGAGCCGCGGGCGCCGACAGAAGCTGCCTGGCGGATCGCCTCAACAACGCCTTCCAAGTTTGACATCACCTGCTCATTGGTGAAACGCAGAGTTTGAAAGCCCTCGGATGCGAAGAACGCATCGCGCCGCTGATCCATCCTCTGACGCTCTTCGAAATCGTGAGATTCTCCGTCGACCTCGATGACGAGCTTTGAAGCGAAACAAACGAAGTCAGCGATATAATTGCCGATCGGAGTTTGACGACGAAATCCGATGCCATCCATGTGATTGGCTTTGAGGTAACGCCACAGCAGCGTTTCGGCGCGCGTCATCGTGCGGCGAAGCTGCTTCGCTCGGCTGCGCTGACGCTCGCTGACGACTGCGTGCGGCATCCGCGGCTACCCCCCTCCCTGACACTCCCCCAAAAGGGGGGAGGGAACGGAGAGAGCCTTCGCTGGCGCGAGTCCGAGCGTCGGCGTGGCTGGAGCAACCGTATCCCAGCAAGCCATCACGAGCTCAGCCCTCCGGCAAGCGTTGGCACTTCGAGCGGCTTGAAGCCGTAATGGGACAGCCAGCGGACGTCGCTGTCGAACAGCTGGCGCAGGTCGGCGATGCCGTATTTCAGCATGGCGATGCGATCGATGCCCATGCCCCAGGCAAAGCCCTGGTACTCGTCGGGATCGATGCCGCAGGCGCGCAGCACGTTCGGATGCACCATGCCGCAGCCGAGAATCTCGAGCCAGTCCTCGCCCTCGCCGAAGCGGATCTCGCCCTTGTCGCGGCGGCACTGGATATCGACTTCCAGCGACGGCTCGGTGAACGGGAAGAACGAGGGGCGGAAGCGCATGTTGATGTGGTCGACCTCGAAGAACGCCTTGCAGAACTCGTGCAGGATCCATTTGAGATGGCCGAGATGCGAGTGCTTGTCGATGACGAGACCTTCGACCTGGTGGAATTGCGGCGTGTGGGTCGCGTCCGAATCGATGCGATAGGTGCGGCCCGGACAGATGACGCGGATCGGCGGCTTCTGGCTCAGCATGGTGCGCACCTGCACCGGCGAGGTGTGGGTTCGCAGCAGCATGCGCGAGCCGTCTTCCTTCGGATGGAAGAAGAAAGTGTCGTGCATCTCGCGCGCGGGATGGCCTTCGGGGAAGTTCAGCTTGGTGAAGTTGTAATCGTCGGTCTCGATGTCGGGGCCTTCGGCGACCGAGAAGCCCATGTCGGCGAATATCGTGGTCAGCTCGTCCCAGACCTGGCTCAGCGGGTGGATGCGGCCGGCTTCAGTCGGCGCGTCGCGCAGCGGCAGGGTGACGTCGATGGTCTCCGACGCCAGCCGCGCATCGAGCGCCGCCGATTTCAAGACGTCGCGGCGCGCGGCGAGCGCCTGGGTGACCTCGTCCTTGGCCTGGTTGATCGCGGCGCCCTGCGTCTTGCGCTCGTCCGGCGACATCTTGCCGAGCGTCGCGAGCAAGGCTGAGATCGAGCCCTTCTTGCCGAGCGAGGCAACACGCACGGCTTCGAGGGCCGCTTCGTCGCCGGCAGCACTGATCTGCGCGAGGATGGATTGAACGAGACTGGCGAGGTCGGACACGGTCGGATCCCTCAAACTTGCAAAAGGCTGCCGGGTTGTGGCCGCAGCCGGGGCGGAACGTCAAGCCGAATGGAGGTCGTAAATGCGGGGCAATTGAACCGTCAAGGCATGGCTGGCACCAACCTGAACGCGAAGGAGAAGACTGATGCGTTTGAGATCCTGCGTGGCCGGCCTGGCCCTGGTTCTGTTGGAAGGCATTCTGGGAGGCGCGGCGCTCGCCGAAGAATGCCAGGCGAAATCCACGTCGATGGATGACATCGTCGTGGCTCTGAACGCGGCGCCGAGCTGCGACCGTGCCATGAAGCTGTTCGAGGCCTGCGCATACGGCGCCAGCGGCGACGTGCAGTTCGGTGAGGCGGTCGAGAAGAAGTGCGAGGCCGATTTCAGCGGCCAGCTGGGGCCGCCACAGAAGCTCAGCTACCAGCGCGAGTTGCGGATCTGCGACCAGAAGTACCGGAACAAGTCCGGTACCATGTATATCTCGGCCACGGCCTTCTGCCGGGCGAAGGTCGCCCAGCGCTACTCGCAACGCGCTCTGAAGGCCGGCGGAGCCGGCCGCTAGCGTCGCACGGCTCAGGCGGCGAGCGCGGCCTTGGCCTTCTCGGCGATCGCCTGGAACGCGGCGGGCTCGTGGACCGCGAGATCCGACAGCACCTTGCGGTCCACGGTGATCCCGGACTTGGCCATGCCGTCGATAAATCGGCTGTAGGTCAGGCCGAACGGACGGACGGCAGCGTTGATGCGCTGAATCCAGAGCGCGCGGAATGTGCGCTTCTTACGCTTGCGGTCGCGGAAGGCGTATTGCTGGGCCTTCTCCACGGCCGGCTTGGCGGCGCGGATGGTGTTCTTGCGGCGGCCATAGAAGCCCTTGGCGGCCTTGTAGACTTTCTTGTGCTTGGCGTGGGCGGTCACACCGCGTTTGACGCGAGACATGACAAATATCCTTCAGAGATGACTTCGGTTTCGGATCGCCGCGCGAATGCGGCGCGAGATGGCAGTGATCGCGGACGCGATCAGGCGTTCGGCAAGAAGTACTTCTTGACGTTGTCGCCGTCGGTCTTGAACAGCACGCGGGTGCCGCGGAGCTGACGGATCTGCTTCTTCGTCCGCTTGATCATGCCGTGACGCTTGCCGCGCTGGGCGTGCATCACTTTGCCGGTGGCAGTCACCTTGAAGCGCTTTTTAGCGCCCGATTTGGTCTTCAGCTTGGGCATTTGGCTCTCCTAATGGCCACAGAGATCCGCCCGCGAAGGCGGCTGGCCGTCAAAAATGCTCGTTAGAGCGTTGATTGTGCTCAGGTTTCACGAACAAGCGCGAAACCCACACGAAACACCGCCACGGCAGCCCTTAATCAGCCGGGCGATGAAGGCTGGGCTTATGGCAGAGGACGAGCCAATTGGCAACGATGAACCGGTGGAACCTGCCCGGCGACTATCCGGAATTGCTGCCCTCATGTCCAAGTCTGTCGCCCGGAGCAGGACCAAAATGGCCCATTTTTCCCAGTTGCTTTCGTCTATGACCGATTTCGTCCGCCCGCGCCAACTGGCGCTGTTCGCCGTGCTCGCAACGGCTGCGCTGCCGTCGACTGCCGATGCCCGCGTCGGCAGCTACGACGGCGTCTGGAATGTCACCTTCGCCACCACACGGGGCAATTGCAGCTCCGGTTACAGCGTCCCGTTCGCCGTGACCGGCAGCCGGGTCTCGTCCGCCGGCGGGGGCCGGGTCTCCGGCAGGGTCAATCGCAGCGGCGCAGTCGCGGTCCAGGTCTCGGTTGGTGCGTCCCATGCCAGCGGAGGCGGCCGGCTCGCTCGCGTGAACGGCACCGGATCGTGGAAGGGAATCATTTCTGGAGACCAGTGCAGCGGCACCTGGCAGGCAACGCGGACCTGACTATCGCCAAGAAGGCGGTGCACTCCCTCCCCCGCTTGCGGGGGAGGGTTGGGGAGAGGGTGTCTCCGCAACGGGATAGTCTTGCAGAGGAGACAGCCCTCACCCGGCGCTTCGCGCCACCCTCTCCCGCAAGCGGGCGAGGGTGCAGCAACGCTCGCGGCGTGCACCCCCGCACAAACAAAACGGCCCGCCGGAAATCCGGACGGGCCGTTGAATTATCAGTCCTGACAAACCGGCGTCAGCGCGGCGCCAGCACCATGACGACCTGACGGCCCTCGAACCGCGCGTCCTGCTCGACCTTGGCGAGCTCGGCGACGTCGGTCTTGATCTTGTCGAGCAGCTTGGTGCCGATCTCCTGATGCGCCATTTCGCGGCCGCGATAGCGCAGCGTGATCTTGACCTTGTCGCCCTCTTCGAAGAACCGCTGCATCGCGCGCATCTTCACGTCGTAATCGTGGTCGTCGATCATCGGGCGGAGCTTGATCTCCTTGATCTCGACGATCTTCTGCCGCTTGCGGGCTTCGGCGGCTTTTTTCTGGGCGGAATACTTATACTTCCCGTAGTCCATGATCTTGCAGACGGGAGGGCTGACGTTCGGCGAGATCTCGACCAGATCCATGCCGGCCTCCTGGGCCATGCGGATGGCCGCAACAGTCTCGACCGTGCCTTTGTTGTCACCGGCCTGATCGATCAGCTGGATCTGCGCATTGCGAATATCATCATTGATGCGCGGCCCATCTTTGCTGGCGACGGGCGGGGCTTTATTGGGACGGCGAATGGGTGGTTCTCCAAAGTTGTGAAAGAGGCTGCTATTTTGCAGGAAGATGCGTTGGCCGGCAAGCAATTCGCTCGGAGCGCGATCGAAAAACACTCAAATGCGAGGTATTTCGGCCACGCCTGGGCACGCTGACGGACATAGACACCTTGCTTCCGTTCCGCAAGCGTCCCAAAGGGGCAATGCCGGTATCCGGCGCTGCGGAATACGACAGGACAGCTCAAACCGTGCAGCCAGGGGAAACGTTCCATGACCCATGCAATTCCAGAGGCCGTGCCTAGCTCCATCGACGTGGGCGAGGGCACGTCAGCACGCAGGATCGCGGTACGCAGCCGGCCCGGGCAAGGGCCCGGGCTGCTCTGGCTCGGCGGATTCAAGTCGGACATGCAGGGCAGCAAGGCCCTGGCGCTGGACGGCTGGGCCCGGGATCATGGCCGCGCAATGGTCCGGTTCGACTATTCCGGCCACGGCGAATCCGGCGGCGATTTCGCTGATGGAACCATCGGCCGCTGGCTGCAGGAGAGCGTGGCGGTGTTCGAGCGCTTCTGCGAGGGCCCGCAGGTCCTGATCGGCTCGTCCATGGGCGGCTGGATGGCGCTGCTGCTCGCGCGCGAGATCAAGAAGCGGCAAGAGAAACAACAGGCCAAGGCATCGCTGGCCGGTCTCGTCCTGATCGCGCCGGCGCCGGATTTCACCGAAGAGCTGATGTGGAAGAATTTTTCGTCCGCGGTGAAGCAGGAGATCGAGACCAAGGGCGTTTGGATGAGGCCGTCGGACTATGGCGACGGCTCGCCCTATCCGATCACGCGGAACCTGATCGAGGAGGGGCGCAATCATCTCGTGCTCGGCAGCGCCATCGATCTCGGCTGCCCCGTCCGCATCCTGCAAGGCGCGCAGGATCCCGACGTGCCCTGGCAGCATGCCTTCGCGCTGACGCACCGCCTGCCGGCAGACGATGTCGTGCTGACCATGATCCAGGACGGCGATCACCGCCTCTCCCGCCCGCAGGACATCGCGCGCATTCTTGCCGCGGTGGCGGAGATCGGGTGAAATTGCTCGCCAAGAATTCGATGTCATCGTCCGCGAAGGCGTACCGGATGCCCCGGTCAAGCCTATGGTCAAGCCGGGGCATGACTGAGCATGAGGAAGGAGAAACGCCAATGACCACCACCGCGATGCTGCGCGCGTTCTGCGATGCGGTCGAGCAGCGCAACGGCCGCGCGTTTGCCGAACTGTTCACCGAGGACGGCGTCTATCACGACGTCTTCTACGGCGCCTTCGCTGGCCGCGCGAAGATCGCGGAACTGATCGACGACTGGTTCTATCGCACGGCGACCGATTTCCGCTGGGACATGCATGACCCCGTCACCGACGACACCACGCTCTATGCGCGCTACACCTTCAGCTACAAATCAACCCTGCCGGAAGCAAACGGCGCGCGGGCGATGTTCGAGGGTGTGGCGATCATGACGCTGCGTGACGGCCAGATCGTGGGCTATCACGAGGTCGCCAACACCGCGCCGGCGTTCGTCGATCTGAAGTTTGCACCGGAACGGATTGCGAAGATCGTCGCCAAGCAGGGCGCCGAGTTGAAGGCGCGGCCGGAGATGCAGCGACATTTGAAGTAGCTTCTCCATTCGTCATCCCGGGGCGCGCCTCTTGGCGCGAGCCCCGGAATGACGAATGGAGAGCGTTGTCGCGCCGCTACCGCTTCGACGGATTCACGAGCGGCTTGCGCTGTGCCAGCGCCGCTACCGTCGCGGTGCCGATCGGACCCTGTTCGTCGTAGAGCCAGCATTCGCCGATCGCGACGCCGTCGGTGGCGTGATGATTGACCACCTCGAAGCCGATCCAGCTCGTCACCGGCAGACGATGCAGATAGATCGTCACGTCGCTGTTGATGTAGCCGAGCCCCTTGTCGCCGGCATTCGCAAACGGGCTGGCGAAATCGGCGCCGGTGGCGACATGGACGAACGGCGTCATCGGCGCGCCCGCAACGAGTTCGCGCACCTCGCTCATCCAGAGCCGGCGCGGACCGAGCGAGCCCATATGGCCGACGATCGGCCGCGTCGTCCATTTGCCGTTCATGCCGAGCCGGGGATCGGTGGGTTTGGGAATATCGGCCGGCTTCGGCGCGTCCCAGTTCGGCGGCGACCAGACGTTGCCGTCCGGATTTTGCGTCCGCCGCAACAGCTGGCACGAGGCGCGCGCCATGCTGACGCCGCCGGAGACGAGCTCCGCTTCCACCACGCGGATGCGCATTCCGTCGCGCACCAGGCGTGTCGTCACCTCGATCGGCTTGTCGATGGTCGGCAGCCGAAACATGTCGACGGTGAGCCGCGCCGGCACGAATTCAGGCCCGGAATAGCGCTCCTCGATGGCGAAGCCGAGCAGGCCGATGATGACGCGCCCGTGCAGTGATGTCGGATCCCACGGACCGTTGGCCACTTCCGTCGGATGGAATGTGTCGCCGTCACGGGTGAAGAAAGGCATGTTTGTCATGATGCGCGAGATTGCGGGAATGAGTGGGAAAATCAAGGGTGGTGAGAGCGAATGTCGTCGCCACAACAATCGCTGTCATCGCCCGGTCTTGATCGGGCGATCCAGTATTCCAGAGACGGCAGTGGGAGAGCCGAGAAGCCGCGGCGTACTGGATGCCCCGTTCAAGCCGGGGCATGACACCGAGCATTAGGAGGCGGCCTGCCACTCCTCACGAACGCTTTCGTCGTGCTCACTGGCAATGGCGTTTACGCTAAGCGCCTCGAACGCCTCCCGCGACATCAACTGCCCCAGCGCCCACACTGCGGCCCCGCGCACCAGCGGGCTCGCATCATCGAGCAATCGCCGCGCCTCTTCAGCCAGCGTCGCATCGCCGGAATTGCCGATCGCAATCAGCACGTTCCGCAAAAAGCGGTCGCGGCCGATGCGCTTGACCGGCGATTTCGTGAACAGCGCGCGAAACGCGGCGTCGTCGAGCCGTGCCAGCTCCGCAAGTTCAGGCGCGCGCAATTCGTCGCGCGCGGCAAGCTTGGCCTCGCGTCCTTCCTGCGCGAACTTGTTCCAGGGACACGCCGCAAGGCAGTCGTCGCAGCCGTAGATGCGGTTGCCGATGGCTTTGCGAAACTCGCGCGGGATCGGCCCCTTGTTCTCGATGGTCAGGTACGAGATGCAGCGGCGCGCATCGAGCTTGTAGGGCGCGGGAAACGCAGCGGTCGGGCAGATGTCGAGGCAGGCCTGGCACGAGCCGCAATGATCGATCTCGGCGTCGTCGCGCGGCAGCTCCAGCGTGGTGTAGATCGCGCCGAGGAACAGCCACGAGCCGAATTCGCGCGAGACGAGGTTGGTGTGCTTGCCCTGCCAGCCGAGACGCGCGGTTTGCGCTAAGGGCTTCTCCATCACTGCCGCGGTGTCGACGAACACCTTCACGTCCGATGGCGCGGTCGCCACCAGCCAACGCGCCAGCGCCTTCAGCCGCTTCTTGATGAGGTCGTGATAGTCGTCGCCTTGCGCATAGACCGAGATCGCCGCGCGCGTGCGCTGTTCGAGGATCGCGAGTGGATCCTGGTCGGGACCGTAATTGACGCCGAGCATGACCACACTGCGCACGTCGCTCCACAGCCCGCGCGGATCGACGCGGCGCTCCGGCTGAGCGGCGAGCCAGTCCATGTCGCCGTGACCGCCCGAGGCGATGAATTCGAGGAAGTATTTTCCGGCGTTCTCGATTGTGCCGGGTGCGGTGACGCCGATGCAATCGAAGCCGAGCGCACGCGCTTCGCGCGCAAGCGCCGTTTTCAGTTCAGTCGGATCGGAGCTCAGAAATCCAGGTCCACGTAGGTCCGCGACGCCGGCACGCCGGCCAGCCATTCGCTGAGGAGCGGACGGAACGACGGACGGGACTTCACCCGCGCGTACCACGCCTTTGCTGCGTCGTCCTCGCTCCATGGCACGTCGCCCAGATAGTCGATCGCCGAGAGATGCGCCGCGGCGGCGAGGTCCGCGTAAGTGAGCCGGTCGCCGGCGAGGAAATTACGCGTCTGCGCCAGCCAGCCGATATAGGCCAGATGATAGCGCACATTGGCCTTGGCGGCGCGCATCACGTCGGCCGAAGGTGGCCCGCCGCCGTTCTCCTCGCTCATGAAGCGCTTGTAGATGCGCTCCGTCACCAGCGGGTGCGAGACCTCCTCGAAGAACTTTTCGTTGAACCAGGCCATCAGCCGGCGCACCTCGACGCGCTCGGAGATCGTTTCCGGCATCAGGCGCTTGGGTCCCATCTCGGCACCATAGGCCTCGTCGACATACTCGGCGATGATCGCCGCGCCCGGGATCGGGGGCTGCTCGTCGTCGACCATCACGGGCGTCGTGCCTGCTGCATTGAGCAACAGAAACGCCTCGCGCCGTTCCCAGCTGCGCTCCTCGACCAGCTTGAGGTCGAGCCCGTATTCGCCCGCGATCAGGCGGATGAAGCGCGAATGCGGACAGAACGGATGATGAAACAGCGTAAACATGAAGCCTTTGACTATTTGATGGTGCTTAAGAATCCATCAATGTTTGTGCGGCGCCACACTAGTCCTTCAAAACCGCGAAGCAAGGGCGTGATTTCGCATTTTGCGATTGCGGCATGGGGGCGAATAGGCGAGAAGGGCCCCGCTTTTCCAGCCGAAATGGACCGTAAATATGTCAGATGCAATACGGGCAGTGATCCTCGGCATCATCGAGGGTGTGACCGAGTTCCTTCCCGTGTCCTCGACCGGCCACCTCTTGCTTGCGGAACGCTTCTTCCATCTTGGTGAAGGCGCCTTCTGGGATTCGTTTACGGTTCTGATCCAGTTAGGTGCGATCCTCGCGATCGTCGGACTTTACTTCAAGAAGCTGTGGGATGTCGTGATCGGCTTCTTCACGGGCGATGCTTATGCGCGCCGCTTCGTGATCGGCGTGCTGGTGGCGTTCCTGCCCGCCGTGATCGTCGGCCTCGTTGCCGGCAAATACATCAAGAGCGTGCTGTTCAATCCCTGGGTGGTGTGCTTCACGCTGATCGTCGGCGGCGCCATCCTGCTCTGGGTCGACAAGCTAGACCTCAAGCCGCGCGAGCATGACGCCACCCGGTTTCCGCTGCTGATGTATCTCTATATCGGCATCGCGCAATGCGTAGCGATGATCCCGGGCGTGTCGCGTTCCGGCGCCAGCATCGTCGCCGCGATGTTCCTGGGCGCCGACAAGCGCGCGGCGGCGGAGTTCTCGTTCTTCCTCGCCATCCCCACCATGATCGGCGCGTTCGCCTACGATTTCTACAAGAACCGGTCCGAGATGACGATGGACCACATGGGCATCGTCGCGATTGGCTTCGTGGTGTCGTTCATCACCGCGATCATCGTGGTCAAGACGTTCCTGGAATACGTCACCCGGCATGGCTTCGTGGTGTTCGCCTGGTGGCGCGTCATCGTCGGGACGCTCGGCCTGATCGCGCTGGCGCTGGGTCGTTAAGATTACCGGTCCGTAGCCCGGATGGAGCGCAGCGCAATCCGGGATCCTGCCACAAGCGACGCCGGCGCCGGATTGCGCTTCGCTCCATCCGGGCTACAGGGCCTGGCGATCTCACTCACGCCTTCAACGCAAAATAAGCTTTTGATCGGTAGGCAGTTTCCAAGGCAGGGCGGCGCGCGCCCGGCACAGGAGCTGAACCATGACCCTCGTCAGCGGCTGGGGGCGCTTCCCGGTCGTCGATAGCGATGTGCTGCGTCCGCGCTCGTTCGCGGCGGTCGGCGAGGCCGTCTCGTC
>NZ_JALBGZ010001269.1:0-969 GCF_023006515.1 Bradyrhizobium sp. PRIMUS42 | reverse complement strand
GGACCAACGCTAGCGCCTTCGGCAACGGCAGCAGCAACATTGCGACCGGCGTCAACTCCAACGCGACCGGCGACAACATGTTCGATCTGGCGGGCCTGTTGGCGATGGTCCCGACGTTCGACGCGGAGAGCGTGGCCCTACTTGAAAGCTATCTGGACCGCCGGTTTCCCGCTTGGCGTCAGAACGCGCAGGGCGACGCGGCAGGGGGGCAGCGCCGCACGGCGGCGAGCAGCAAAATGACGGCGGAGGAGGCCTATCAGATCCTTGGCCTGCAGCCGGGGGCGGGGCGCGACGACATCAGCCGGGCGCACAAGTCCCTGATGAAGAAACTCCATCCCGACCAGGGGGGCTCGAACTATCTCGCTGCCCGTGTAAACGAGGCCAAGGATACTCTGCTTCGTACGCATAACGGCTAACTCCGGCACCACGCCACAAACGCCCGTACCGTGTGAGCTCCGCTTGCTCCGTTTGCCGTCGCCCCGATGCCCGCCATTTCGGCGTGGTCGATCCCTTGAGCAAAGTTTTAACCCTAAATTCTTGACGAGAGGTTGTCGCGGATCAGCCTTGTCACGAACAGCGCCCGCGTCATCGCGTCCCAAAACGAAAATGCCCGCGCTAGGCGCGGGCATTTTCGTCTCAAAACGGCAAGGAGATCAGTTGCGGACGGTGATGCAGGAGATCTCGGCGCGCTTCAGGGTGCGACAGACGGCTTCGGCCTGATCGCGCTCGAGGCCGGCGAAGCGGGCGCGGTAGAGCTTGCGATTGTCCTTTGCGACGACTTCGGTGAACGGATCAGCCTTGCTGAGCAGGCCGCGGGCCGAGTTGCGCGCGGCGTCGATGCGGTGCTGCGCTTCATTCTCGCTCTCGAGCGCGCCGACCTGGACGATCCAGCCGCTATGGGTGGCGACCGGCTTGGTGGTGGCGCTCATCTGGACCGGCATCGGATCGGCGGAGGCAAGCTTCGGAGCG
>NZ_JALBGZ010001268.1:0-970 GCF_023006515.1 Bradyrhizobium sp. PRIMUS42 | reverse complement strand
ACACCGGCGGCTCGATCCGCCAGCCGGCGGCGTTCACCGCGACCGTCGGGATCAAGCCGACCTATGGCCGCTGCTCGCGCTGGGGCATTGTCGCCTTTGCATCCTCGCTCGATCAGGCAGGTCCGATCGCGCGCAGCGTGCGCGACAGCGCGATGCTGCTGCGTTCGATGGCAGGGCACGATCCAAAGGACACGACCTCCGTTGACGTTCCCGTACCGGACTATGAGGCCGCGATCGGCAAGTCCGTGAAGGGCATCAGGATCGGCATTCCCAAGGAATACCGCCTCGACGGCATGCCGGCCGAGATTGAGAAGCTGTGGAGCGAGGGCGCGGCCTGGCTGAAGGCGGCCGGCGCCGAGCTGGTCGAAGTGTCGTTGCCGCACACCAAATACGCGCTGCCGGCGTATTACATCGTGGCGCCGGCGGAGGCCTCCTCCAACCTCGCGCGCTATGATGGCGTCCGCTATGGCCCGCGCGAGCAGGCGAAGAACATCAACGAGCTCTATGAGAACACGCGTGCCGAAGGTTTTGGCGCGGAGGTGAAGCGCCGTGTCATGATCGGCACCTATGTGCTCTCGGCCGGCTATTACGACGCGTATTATCTGCGCGCGCAAAAGGTGCGCACGCTGATCAAGAAGGATTTTGAGGATTGCTTCGCGAAAGGCGTCGACGCGATCCTGACGCCGGCAACGCCCTCGGCGGCCTTCGGCATCGGCGAGAAGGGCGGGGCTGATCCGGTCGAGATGTACCTCAACGACATCTTCACGGTGACCGTGAACATGGCAGGCCTGCCCGGCATCGCCGTGCCCGCCGGCAAGGACGCGCAGGGCCTGCCGCTCGGCCTGCAGCTGATCGGCCGTCCCTTCAACGAGGAGACATTGTTCTCGCTCGGCGAGGTGATCGAGCAGGCGGCCGGCCGTTTCACGCCCGCGAGGTGGTGGTGAATGTCGCCGCGTTCATCGCGAGCCTC
>NZ_JALBGZ010001267.1:0-973 GCF_023006515.1 Bradyrhizobium sp. PRIMUS42 | reverse complement strand
CCCACGAAACGGCAGCCTGCGACGTCGGCAACGCGCTCGATGACGCCGTTGCGGGTGCCGTCGACCAGCAGCACTTCCCGGATGATGCCGGCGGCGGCGCCGGGGACCAGCGCGGCCAGAGTCGCCACCGCAGTCTGCTCGACGCCTTCGGTCGGAATGATGACGCTCAGCATGATTGAAGCTTCAATGTCTGCACTTCGGGAGAAGCGTAGCTCGTTATGATGTTGTCATAAACATGCAGCGCTGCCGAGTGCAACTTTTCGGACGCGCTTCGGCACGCGATGGTAAACTGCCAGAGAGGTCGCATCCAAATATGTCCGCACGGGGTGGCGATATTGCCGAATGTTTCGGCGGCGTGCGTCCTGACCGTATTAGTGCGGAGTTTTGCCGCAACATTGCACGGCGCGCGGGCCGGTCGCAATCCTGCAAGAGGCGGATGCGATAGCGTACGGGCGAGCAGGAAAACCCTGCAATTCACGATGCTGACAAGGGCTTCGCATGAACGCCGATCAACTTGCTGTTAACACGCTGCCGACATCTCCCAAGCCGGACGGTGCGCCGACCTTGCGGATCCGCGCCGTGATGCTGGGTGAGCGCATCAATCCCTCCGGGCTCGAACTGGGGGCGACCGTCTCCTCGATGCCGGCGGCCTTCCGCGTCCATGCCGGCCTAGCGGTGATCTTTCGCTGCGGCGTCGTGGTGCTGATCGGTCTCCTTCCTTCGGAGGAGAAGGTGCTGATCGACAGCCTGAAGCCCCGCGTCATCGGCGAGCTCAGCCCCTATGAGGAGGAGATCGCGCAGGCCCAGCTCTGCCACGACGAAGCCGCCGAGGCGATCCAACCGGGCGGCCCGATCTGCCTCGCCAAATTCTCCGACGACCGGCTGCTGCTGATCGTGGACGCGCTCGCCAAGAGCACGTCGCTGGCGCGCGACGAGCGCCGCGTCGCCGCGGTCTTCGATGTGATCGAGCCCT
>NZ_JALBGZ010001266.1:0-974 GCF_023006515.1 Bradyrhizobium sp. PRIMUS42 | reverse complement strand
CGCCGTCGCCGGCGCGCGGGTCGGCGCCGACGGCGCCGCGGTGCTCGAGATTGCAAAGGATGTTCAGCGCGTCCGCGACGATCTCGTGCGACTTCTGGCCCTTGATGTTGGCGATGAAGCCGACGCCGCAGGAGTCCTTCTCCAAGCTCGGATCGTAGAGGCCTTCGGCCGGCGGGCGCGAATTGTGCTCCTGAATCGGATCGGTCGTTTTCGAGGCGACGGTCGCCGACAGCTCTTCTGCCACGATGTTTGCGCGCTCGAATTGCGACCCGTTCATTGTTCCAATCCTCTCCATGCGGCAAGCTGCCTCACCGCTATCTTCGGCGCACCTTCGGCGTTCCGCGGCACCCGCCTCTGGGTCACCACTCGTCCGCTGCGAGCCGCATTTTCTTAAATTCAGGCCTAGGCGTTCTTCGTCCCCGAGAACGGCTTTGCCTGGTACCTTGCCGGCGCTCGAAAGTGCCAGTTTTCGCTGCAATCCCTGTGCCGGAACCGCAGGCAAAATTGAGACAGTCTTCCTGTCCTAACCATCACCTTGCCAAATTTTTGTCTAGCACACAAGCGCGCGGAAGTCCCGATTCCCGATATGTCAATCAATCGCTTTCCAAAAGTTGCGCGGCCCCTGTTTTGAAGCAAACGCGCCCCGATCCGGCCCTGCGGGCGCCGAAATCCCAAATGAAGCTTCGGATCAACCCTTCGGAAGGCTCGCCACGCCACAAGAAGCGAAAGAGCGCAAGTCATCCAGGGCCTGACAGGAGCGTGTCGACCATGAAGTTTTTCACAGGATGTGTGGCTGCTGCCACGCTGGCGCTGGCTGCAACCACTGCCCAGGCGCAGGTTCCGGCGAGCGGTATTGCGGGAGGGGCCATGATCGCGGTGTCGGATTTCGACGGGCCCTATGCGCCCTCGGAGGTCGCGCCGCCACCGCCGCCGCGTTACGGCCAAGGCTACGGTTACGGCTACGAAGAGCGGGG
>NZ_JALBGZ010001265.1:0-978 GCF_023006515.1 Bradyrhizobium sp. PRIMUS42 | reverse complement strand
CCTCGGCTTCGACTACCGCACCGGCCGCAACGTGTCCGTGTTCGGCGCGGTCGAGGGCATGATCATGTCCGACCAGAGCCGCACCGTCACCGCGAAGGGCGGCGTTCGCGTCGCGTTCTGAGCCGGCATCAGCCCTGGCGGCTCGAACGCGATGCCCGCCGGCCGGGTGCCATCCGCCCGGCCGGCGCCTCCTCCGATCGGAGGATGTCGCATGCTACGGTTGTGTTATTCTCGCCGGCATTGATCATTCAGTGCCATTTTGAGCCATGCACCGACCGCAGAAACTGCCAGATATCGTCGAATCCATCTACGATGCCGGGCTCGATCCCTCGCTCTGGAACAACGTCGTTGCCGGCATTCGTGATTTCGTCGGTGGCCAGGCCTGCGGATTGTTTTCGAAGGACTCGATCAGCAAATGCGGCGTCACGCACTATTATTGCGGGGCGGACCCGCATTTCATCCAGCTCTATTCCGACACGCATTCGAAGTTCGATCCGCTCACGGTCCTGCCTCCACAGGGCAAGGTTGTGAGCGTGCCGGACCTCGTCGATTTCGAGGAATATCGCAAGGGGCGCTTCTACCAGGAATGGTTGCAGCCGCAGGGCTGCAGCGATGCGGCCAATGTCGTGCTCGAGATGTCGAATGCGAGCTGCCCCGTGATGATGACCGTGCTGTCGGGCCGCCGCATGGTCGATCGAGGCATGAAGCATCGCCTCTCGCTCCTTGTGCCGCACGCCAGCCGCGCGCTCCTCATCAACCGCGCTACGAGCGCGCAACTGACGCTGGCGACGGCACTCGGTGATGTCCTCGACAATTTGACGGCCGGGATCTTCCTGCTCGATGCCTTCTGCCGCCTGGTGCATGCGAATTCGGCCGGTCACGCCTTGCTCGCTGCCGACGACGTGGTCCGGTCCGTTGCCGGACAGCTCGTGACCTGCAGCACTGAAGCCAATCGGACGCTCCGCGACGCGCTTGCGG
>NZ_JALBGZ010001264.1:0-991 GCF_023006515.1 Bradyrhizobium sp. PRIMUS42 | reverse complement strand
GGCGCGAACACCGGCGTGGCTTCCGCCTTCGCTTTCAAGACATCGATCGGAAGCTTGGTGACGCGTGCCATCGAGGGCAGGTCCATCACCGCGGGATGCGCGCCGGGCAGCGCCACCAGCGTGCCGGTGGCAAGCGCGGTGGCAATGAACGCGCCGGCAGCACTGCCGCCATAGAGAAGGCCGACGGTACGGTGTCCTTCGGCTTCCGCCAGCAGCAGGGACTTGGCGAGATGCGACAAATATTCGCTGAGGCCCAGCAGTTCGTCGCGTTTGCTCATGCGCTGGCTGGCGGAATCCACCAGGAACAGGATCGGCGCACGGTCCTTCGTTTTGACGATCTCAAGCACGCGCCCCGCGAGCACAATTGCTTCATCCACGCCGAGCGGCTGTCCATGGGTGACGCCGAGGACGTGAATTGGTCCGCCGCCGGGCAGGACTGCCCGTCCCGCGAGCATCGCGCCCGATGTTTCGATCTTGCTGCCGTGCGGGAACAGGCTGGTCAGGATTTCATCGAGCGTCATCGGCATTCTCTCTGTTGTTGGCTGCGCGGAGAAATGCTTCGGTCGGAAGTGCGGGGATCTCGGTCGGCTCGTCGACGCCGAGCGCCTGCCAGATCTCAACGGCGTCCTCGGTCTCGCCGAAACGCTGCAGCCGTCGTTCGAGTCGCTTCTGCTCGGCCTCGAGAATCTCGGCGTCGCATCGTCTGCCGGCCCTGAGCGCGTCGATCGCGGCTTGCCGAAACGCCATCGCTTCGTCGTCGACGAAGGTGTCGGCTCCGCCGATGAGATAGCGGTGCTTGCCGCCCATCGTGCGCCAGACCAGCGCGCGGTCGCGCGAGTCGAATTCCTCGATCCCCTTGTTGGTCTCGATCACCTCGGGGCCGCTGACGCTCAGCCGCCCCTGTTCGGAGATGATCAGCCGCGAGCAGGTGCCCGCGATCAGGCTGCCGCCGCCATAGCAGCCGGCGCGCCCGCCGATCAGGCCGATGACG
>NZ_JALBGZ010001263.1:0-991 GCF_023006515.1 Bradyrhizobium sp. PRIMUS42 | reverse complement strand
AGCGGCGAGGACGGCGCTTCGGGCCATCCGCTGATGACGGCCGCGGCGATCCGCGAGGCCGCCGGCAATTTTGGCAATTGCGTTGCCGGGATGTGGCCGGATGCCGCACGACGCGGCGTCACGCAGGAGAATTTTCAGCGCTTCACGGCCGGGCTCTCGCCCGACCTGCGCATCATGGACCTGATGGACTCGCAGCCGGAGTTCACCAAGTCGATCTGGGACTATCTCGACATCCTCGTGAACGACAACCGCCTCGCCAAGGGCCGCGAGGTCCTCGCCAAATACAAGGCGCAGTTCGACGCCACCGAAAAGGCCACCGGCGTCGACCGCTACATCATCGCCTCGATCTGGGGCATCGAGTCCAATTACTCGACGCAGATGGGCGACCGCAGCGTGCTGCAATCGACCGCCACGCTCGCCTGCATCGGCCGCCGCCAGGCCTATTTCAAGGACGAGTTCCTGTCCGCGCTGGAGATCGTCAACCGCGGCGACCTCAGACCGGAGCAGATGCGCGGCTCCTGGGCCGGCGCCTTCGGCCCGACCCAGTTCATGCCGACTGCGTTCAAGCGCTTTGCCGTCGATGGCGACGGTGACGGCAGGCGCGACGTCGTCGACAATCCCACTGACCTGATCGCCTCGACCGCCAACAATCTGAAGAAAGACGGTTGGCAGGCCGGTCAGACCTGGGGCTTTGAGGTCGTGGTGCCCCAGGGATTCAACTACATGCTGGCCGATCGCGCCAAGGCGATGACGATCGCGCAATGGGAGAAGCTCGGGCTGAAGCGCCCGACGGGCCAGCCGTTCCCGCATCCGGCCGAGAAGGCCTATCTGCTGGCGCCGGCGGGCGCGCAAGGCCCCGGCTTCCTGATGCTGCAGAATTACCGCGTCATCATGAAGTACAATCCGGCCGAGGCCTATGCGCTGGCGATCGGCCATTTCGCCGACCGCCTGCGCGGCGGGCAACCCTTCGTGCAGCCCTGGCCGCGCCAGG
>NZ_JALBGZ010001262.1:0-995 GCF_023006515.1 Bradyrhizobium sp. PRIMUS42 | reverse complement strand
GGCTGCGCCCCACGCGTGAACGCGACCTCCGACAGCGAGAAGACGCCGCTCGGCGAGCTGATCGGGCGGCTGTCGGCCCTGCATCAGAAGCGCATCGATCTCGGGCTGGAGCGGATGCACCGGCTGCTCGAGCGGCTCGGGCACCCTGAAAGCAAGCTGCCGCCGGTGATCCACATCGCCGGCACCAACGGCAAGGGCTCGACGCTCGCGTATCTGCGCGCGACGCTGGAGGCGGCCGGCCTGCGCGTTCACGCCTATACCTCGCCTTATCTGGTCCGCATCAACGAGTGCTTCCGGCTCGGCCGCGCTGGCGGCGGCGTGCTGGTCGGTGACGACGAATTGCGCGCGGCCCTGGAAGAGGTCGAGCGTGTCAATGCCGGCGAAGCCGCGACATTGTTCGAGCTGAAGACGGCGGCCGCCTTCCACCTGTTCGCACAGAACCCGGCCGATTTGGTGCTGCTCGAAGTCGGCCTCGGCGGCCGGCTCGATTCGACCAATGTGGTCGATGCGCCGGCGGCCTGCGTGATCACGCCCGTCAGCATGGATCACATGGACTTCCTGGGCGATACGTTGACGTCGATCGCCGGTGAGAAAGCGGCGATCATCAAGCGCGGCGTGCCCGTGATTTGCGCAGAGCAATCGCCGGAAGCGATGGCCGTGATCGAGGGGCAGGCGAAGCGCATGCGTGCGCCGCTGTTTGCCGCGAACGAGAGCTGGCACGTCAATGTCGAGCGCGGACGTCTGGTCTATTCGGACGATCGCGGCCTGATGGATCTGCCGGCACCGCGCCTGTTCGGTCGTCACCAGTTCGACAATGCCGGCCTTGCCATCGCGACGCTGCGCGCGGTTCCGAGCTTCAAGATCAATCAGGCAGCGTTCGAGGCCGGTATCGTCGGCGCGGAATGGCCGGCGCGGATGCAGCGCATCACCGCGGGCGAGCTGCTCGCTCTTGGGCCGCAGGGCTCGGAGATCTGGCTCGACGGCGGACACAATGC
>NZ_JALBGZ010001261.1:0-997 GCF_023006515.1 Bradyrhizobium sp. PRIMUS42 | reverse complement strand
GGTGATCGCGGGTCCCGAATCTTCAGCCGCCCACGCCGTCGCCCGGACCGACGCATTGTCGCTTGGTATCCCGGTGATCGGCTGCGGCTTCTGCGGTCCGGACGCGCGGGCGCGCGCGAAGGAGAGCAGGTTGAGCGGCTTCGACGGCTTGGCTTCGTCCAGGGCCAGCACAGGCGAAGCGCCTGCGAGCACTGATGCCGCGACCAGCAGGAGGAATTTGGCTTTGTGATCCAGCTTCAGCATCGGGCCGCGTGCGATTCTCGGTCGAGACCTGAGCATTGAGCGACCAAGCTTGCACGACGCTTATGCATCATTGCACGATGACATCGGCCTGGAGCGCGCCAGCCGTCTTGATCGCCTGCAGGATCGCGATGATGCCAGACGGTTTCAGGCCGATCTGGTTCAGCCCGCGCACCAGGCGCTGGAGATCGACCCCGCTGAGGATCGCCACCTGCGCTCCGGCCTCGTTGGCCTCGACCACGGTCTGCGGGACGACCACTGTCTGGCCTCGCGAGAACGGCGCCGGCTGCGAGACCACGGGCATCTCCGTGACACGGACCGTCAGATTGCCGTGCGTCACCGCAACGGTCGATATCCGCACGTCGCGCCCGATCACCACCGTGCCGGTGCGCTCGTTGATCACCACACGTGCCGGCGTGTCCGGCTCGACCGTCAGCTCGCCGATCTCGGCAAGGAATCGGACCGGGCCGATGTGGCGCGGCTTCGACAGCACGATGTTGCGGTAGTCGCGCTCGAAGGCGATCTGGGCGCGGTAGCGTCCGCCGGCGTAGCGGTTGATGGCGTCGAGGATGCGCGTTGCGGTGACGAAATCGGGGTTCTTCAGCTCCAGCACCAGGAACTCCATCTCATGGAGACTTCCCTGCACCTCGCGCTCGACCAGCGCACCGTTCGGGATGCGCCCGGCCGTCGGCGTGCCCTGGCTGACGTTCTGCGCCTGGCCTCCGACGCTGAAACCGGCGACCGTGATCGCGCCCTG
>NZ_JALBGZ010001260.1:0-997 GCF_023006515.1 Bradyrhizobium sp. PRIMUS42 | reverse complement strand
ACGAACGCCATCAATCCTGATCAGGGATTTCCGACGTGAAGCGGCCGCGCAAGCGCATGCCGCCGGCATCGAGATGTCCTCGCATCTGTTCTCGGAAGTCAGCGCGCACCTGCTCTGCGTGACACCGACCGCGCATTGGCTGGAATATGTCGACTGGGCTGATGCCGTGCTGGCGACGCGGCTGACCGTCAAGGACGGCTTTGCGTTGCCGAGCGAGGAGCCCGGCAACGGCATCGCGTGGGACGAGGCGGCGGTCGCCAGATATCTCGTCAAATAAGACGACCTGCTACGACCGAACGGCGGCGATCATGTTCAACTCGACCGGCGCCCCCCGCGGCAATTCGGCGACACCGACGGACGTACGCGTGTGACGGCCGCGATCACCGAGGCGCTCGATCAGCCGGTCGGAGGCCCCGTTCATGACTTGCGACTGCTGGGTAAATCCAGGCGCTGAAGCGACGTATCCTACGACCTGCAGGACCTGGACGATCCTGTCCTCTCCGCCTGTTGCGTGATTGATGGCGGAAATGCAGAGATCGGCACAGAGGGCGGCAGCCTCTTGCGCGGCCGCCATATCGACGCCAGCGCCGACCTTGCCCGCATACAGCAGGTCCTCGCCGCGACGCGGCAACTGGCCACTGACATACGCAATTCCACCATGGATGATAACCGGCAGGTAATTGCCGCCGGGCTTGTTCACGCTGCTCATGTCGTTGGCCTGCCTTGTCTTTCACATCCGGCGAAACGATGCATCGGCATCGTCGCCGTGGGGACGACAGGACAATGGCAGGCGACAAGTCATGGATCAAGGCTGCCAAGCTGTTGCATGCCGAAGGCGGTGCGGATCCGGCCCGACAGGGCTTCGCTTCCACGCATTGCGCGGCGGTGACGAGCGCGATAACGATGCCCCATGACCACCTGGCGCCCTCATGCCCACATCCGCGTCGTCGCGATCGGCCTGCACTGGCGGGACGGGCGGCTGCTGGCGGCCGAGGTT
>NZ_JALBGZ010000125.1:0-11656 GCF_023006515.1 Bradyrhizobium sp. PRIMUS42 | reverse complement strand
CACGGCCGCGTGGTCGCGCGCGACGTCGAGCAGGCCAAGTCGGGCAAGGGCCTCAAGGCTCCCGCTGCGGCGCCGTCAGGTGCGCCTTCGATCGCACCGACCATGTCGGACAAGCAGATCCTGTCGCTGTTCGAGCCGGGCTCCTACGACATCGTCCCGCATGACGGCATGCGCCGCACCATCGCGCAGCGTCTGACCGCGTCGATCCAGAACGTCCCGCACTTCTACCTCACCATCGACTGCGACATAGGCAAGCTGCTCGCGGCCCGCGAGGAGATCAATGCGGCTGCTCCCAAGGACAAGGAGAAGAAGCCGCTCTACAAGATCTCGGTCAACGACTTCGTCATCAAGGCGATGGCGGTGGCGCTGCAGAGGATTCCGAACTGCAACGTCAGCTGGACCGAGAGCGGCATGGTCAAGCATCACCATTCCGACGTCGGCGTCGCCGTGGCGATGCCCGGCGGCCTGATCACGCCGATCATCCGCAAGGCCGAGACCAAGACGCTCTCCACCATCTCCAACGAGATGAAGGATTTTGCCGCGCGCGCCCGTTCCCGCAAATTGAAGCCCGAAGAGTACCAGGGCGGCACGACGGCTGTCTCCAACCTCGGCATGTTCGGCATCAGCCACTTCACCGCCGTGATCAACCCGCCGCATGCGACCATCCTCGCGGTCGGCACCAGCGAGGAGCGGCCTGTGGTGCGCGGCGGCAAGATCGAGATCGCGAACATGATGAGCGTGACCTTGTCCTGCGATCACCGCGCCATCGACGGCGCGCTCGGCGCCGAGCTGATCGGCGCCTTCAAGCAGCTGATCGAAAACCCCGTCATGATGATGGTCTGAGGCGGCGGCAGAGGGGGCAACCTTGCATGTCCATACCCGCTGGCCATGGATATCGTTGCTGCTCGGCGCCGTCGTCGCGCTCAACCCGATTGGGTTCGATTTTCTTCATTCTGCGTTCTTTGCCGGCGAGCAACTGGCACGGAACATCGCTCAGCCCATCGTGCTCACCGCGCTGGCCGTCATAGTCCTGGCGGTGGTGCTCGAGTGGCTGGTGAGGTCTTTTCTGGTCAAGCGCCGCGCTCGCGGCGCCTCTTGAGTTGAACGGGAGCCGCCATGGCCGATACATCCTTCGACGTCATCATCATTGGCTCCGGTCCCGGCGGCTATGTCACCGCGATCCGCGCCGCCCAGCTCGGCTTCAAGGTCGCGATCGTCGAAAAATCCTATCTCGGCGGCATCTGCCTGAATTGGGGCTGCATCCCGACCAAGGCGCTACTGCGCTCGGCCGAGATCTACCATTACATGCAGCACGCCAAGGATTACGGCCTGTCGGCGGAGAAGGTCTCGTTCGACCCGAAGGCGGTGGTGCAGCGTTCGCGCGGGGTCTCCAAGCGCCTCAACGACGGCGTCGGCTTCCTGATGAAGAAGAACAAGGTCAGCGTGATCTGGGGCGCGGCCTCGATCGACGCGCCCGGCAAGGTCACCGTGAAGAAGTCCGACGTCGAAGCGCCGAAGGGCACGCTGGGCGAGGGGACTTACCAGGCCAAGCACATCATTGTCGCGACCGGCGCACGGCCGCGCGTGCTGCCGGGGCTCGAGCCTGACAAGAAGCTTGTCTGGACCTATTTCGAGGCGATGGTGCCGGAGCGGATGCCGAAGTCGCTGCTTGTGGTCGGCTCCGGCGCGATCGGCATCGAGTTCGCCTCCTTCTTCCACACTATGGGCTCTGACGTCACCGTGGTCGAGGTGCTGCCGCAGATCCTGCCCGTCGAGGACGCCGAGATCGCGGGCCTTGCGCGCAAGCGCCTGGAGAAGCTGGGCATCAAGATCATGTCCTCGACCAAGGTCACGAAGCTGGAGAAGAAGGCCGACAGCGTCATTGCCACCATCGACGACGGCAAGGGCAAGCCGGTCACCACCGAGTTCGAGCGCGTGATCTCGGCGGTCGGCGTCGTCGGCAACATCGAGAATCTCGGCCTCGAAAAGCTCGGGGTCAAAACCGACCGCGGCTGCATCGTGATCGATGGCTACGGCAAGACCAACGTTCCCGGCATCTACGCCATCGGCGACGTCGCCGGTCCTCCGATGCTCGCCCACAAGGCCGAGCATGAAGGCGTGATCTGCGTCGAGGCGATCAAGGGCCTGCATCCGCACCCCATGGACAAGAACATGATCCCGGGCTGCACTTATTGCCATCCGCAGGTCGCCTCGGTCGGCCTCACCGAAGCCAAGGCCAAGGAGAACGGCCGCGAGATCCGCGTCGGCCGCTTCCCCTTCGTCGGCAACGGCAAGGCGATCGCGCTCGGCGAGGACCAGGGCCTGGTCAAGGTGATCTTCGACAAGAAGACCGGCCAGCTGCTCGGCGCCCACATGGTCGGTGCTGAGGTCACCGAGCTGATCCAGGGCTATGTCGTCGCCATGAATCTGGAGACCACGGAAGAAGAGCTGATGCACACGGTGTTCCCGCATCCGACGCTGTCGGAGATGATGAAGGAAGCCGTGCTGGATGCTTATGGAAGGGTGTTGAACATTTGACGGACGCGCCGGCGGGCTGCGGGACCCGTCATCCTGAGGTGCTCGCGCAGCGAGCCTCGAAGGATGGACGGCCGAGCTGCAGCAGCCGGGCCTGTCGCCCTTCGAGGCCTCCGCTTCGCTCCGGCGCCTCAGGGGGACGGGTCTGATAACGAACTACCAGAACAAGAATAGGGAAGAACCCATGCACGACAACGACAACCTCACCATCGAACGTCCGACTTTCGTCACCCATCTCGAATGCGCGATGGAGGGCGATCATTACGCGGCCGATCAGGTCCATAACCTCTCCAAGGCCGGCAAGCCGCTTCTCGTTCGCTACGACCTCGCCGGTGTGAAGAAGGCGCTGACCAAGGACGCGCTTAGCCAGCGTCCCGGCGACATGTGGCGCTACCGCGAGCTGCTGCCGGTGCGCAAATGCAAGGACATCGTCTCGCTTGGCGAAGTCACGACGCCGCTGATCCGGCTACCGAAGCTCGGCACCAAGCTCGGTGGCGGCGAGATCATCGTCAAGGACGAGGGACGGCTGCCGACCGGCTCGTTCAAGGCGCGCGGCCTGGTGATGGCGGTGTCGATGGGCAAGGCGCTCGGCATCAAGCACATGGCGATGCCGACCAATGGCAATGCCGGCGCGGCGCTTGCCGCCTACGCGACCTCCTGCGGCATCAAGACCACGATCTTCTGCCCGGCCGATACGCCCGAGGTGAACGTCAGCGAGATCGAGCTCCAGGGCGCGACCGTCTACCGCGTCAACGGCTATATCGACGATTGCGGCAAGATCGTCGGGGAGGGCAAGGCGAAAGTCGGCTGGTTCGACACCTCGACCTTGAAGGAGCCGTACCGCATCGAGGGCAAGAAGACGATGGGCCTCGAGCTCGCCGAACAGCTCGGCTGGGACGTGCCCGACGTGATCTTCTATCCGACCGGCGGCGGCACCGGCCTGATCGGCATGTGGAAGGCTTTCGACGAGCTCGAGAAGATCGGCTTCATCGGAAGCAAGCGCCCGCGCATGGTCGCGGTGCAGGCCTCCGGTTGCGCGCCGATGGTGCGGGCCTATGACGCCAGCACCGAGCACGCGACGCGCTGGGAGGACGCCCACACCATCGCGTCGGGCATCCGCGTGCCGCAGGCGATCGGCGATTTCTTGATCCTGCGCGCGGTGCGCGAGAGCAAGGGATTTGCCATCGCGGTCGACGACGACAAGATCTCGTCGGCGCTCAACGAGGTTGCACGCGAGGAGGGGCTGTTGCTGTGCCCCGAAGGCGCCGCCACCTATGCCGCCTACAAGGACAGCCTCGCCGACGGTCGCGTCTCGAAGGGTGACCGCGTCATGCTGTTCAACTGCGCCACCGGCTTGAAGTATCCGCTGCCACCGGTCACCCGCACGCTCGACCGCCACAAGCCGATCGATTATTCGCAGTTCTAGCGCGGCAATGCGCCACGAATGATCCCTCTTCCCGTACACGGGAAGAGCAAAAATAATATCGACATCGCTGGGGAGAAGACAATGACGAAGGCCGTCTGGGCTGCGCTGTTTGCTATTCTCGCTGTTTCAGGCGCCGCGCGCGCCGATGATTATCCCTCCCATCCCATCACCATCATCGTGCCTTTCTCGGCCGGCGGCCCGTCGGATGCGATGGCGCGTGTGCTCGCCGAGCGGATGCGCACCTCGCTTGGTCAGGCCGTCGTGGTCGAGAACGTCACCGGCGCGGGCGGCTCGATCGGCGTCGGCCGCGCCGTGCAATCGCCGCCGGACGGCTACACCATCTCCTTCGGCCATCTCGGCACCCACGTCGCCAATGGTGCCGTCTACAAGCTCAAATACGACCTCGTCGCCGATCTCGAGCCGGTGGTGCTGCTGCCGAGCAACCCGATGATCATCGTCAGCAAGAACGCGGTGCCGGCGACCTCGTTGAAAGAACTTCTGGAATGGCTGAAGTCGCGCACCTCACCGCCGACAGCGGGCACTGCCGGCGCGGGCTCCGGCAGCCACATCGCCGGCGTCTATTTCGAAAGCGTCTCCGGCATCAAGCTGCAATACGTGCCGTATCGCGGCACCGCGCCCGCGCTGAACGATCTCATCGCCGGTCAGATCGACATCATCGTCGACCAGACCTCCAACTCCATCGGCCAGGTCCGTGCCAGCACCATCCGCGCTTACGCCATCACCGATAGCAAGCGCCTGTCCTCGGCACCGGAGATCCCGACCGCCGAGGAGGCAGGCCTGAAGGGCTTCAACATGACGCTGTGGTCGGGCCTATGGGTGCCGAAGGGCACGCCGAAGGAGATCGTTGCCAAGCTCAATGCTGCGGCGGTGGAGGCGCTGAACGATCCTGCGGTGAAGAAGCAACTCGAAAACCAGGGGCTGGAGATGACACCGAAGGACCAGCTTACACCCGAAGCGCTCGGCACCCGGCAGAAGGCCGAGATCGCAAAATGGTGGCCGATGATCAAGGCGGCGAACATCAAGGTGGATTGAGGCGGACAGCGCGTGCGGCCGTCTCGTGGGAGGCATCGCGAGAAGCGGGATTGATTTTGGCCGTTGTCACCGTCGCGGTTGCCCGACCGTCGCAATCACTCCATGGCTTCGTCACCTGCTGCCAGCGCCTGGTCCAGGCATTGCATCAGATCCGAGGTGGCGAACGGCTTACCGAGGAAACAGATCGCCCCGGCTTTGAGTGCACGCACACGCACGCTCTCCTCCGGGAAAGCTGTGATGAAGATGAACGGCGTAGCTGAACCGTGCGCGCGCATCTGCGTCAGCAGATCGATTCCGGTCATCAACGGCATCTGGACGTCGGCGATCACGCACGAGGTGTTGTTCGAATCGGTCGACCTCAAGAACTCCTCGGCGGAGGCGAATGTGTGGACGGTGTATCCGCGCGATTCCAAGAGGTTGTTGACCGCGGCCCGCACGAAAGGGTCGTCGTCAAGTACCGAAATGACCGAAGCCGCTGACAAGACGTCCGCTCCTCGCCCCGGATTGAGCTTGCCGTCGCGACGGCCACACCTAAACACGCAAGGTGGACCTGCCAGTCATCATTGGAAACTCATACTTAGGTTTGTACGTCGGACTTGCTGGGCCGAATCCCGAGCGCCTCACTCATTCTCACCAGATCGGCCAGCGACTTCGCGCCCATTTTCCGCATGATCTGGCCGCGATAGATTTTGACGGTGATTTCCGCCAATCCGAGCTTGGCGGCCACTTGCTTGTTCATCAGGCCGGACGTCACCAATGACAATACGTCTCGCTCCCGCGAGGACAGGGTGTCGAAGCGTGATTTGACGGTCGAGACCGTCCTGTTGAGGTCGCGGCGCTCGCGGTCCCGCTCGATCGCAGCCTGGACTGCGTCCAGGATGTCCTGGTCGCGAACCGGCTTTGTCAGGAAGTCGATCGCGCCGCTTTTCATGGCCCGAACGGTCATGGGAATATCGCCATGACCGGTAATGAAGATGATCGGCGTGTGGATATTTGCCTTGGCGAGGTCGGTCTGCAGGTCGAGGCCGCTCGCGCCGGGCAGGCGGATGTCGAGCACGAGGCAACTGGGGACTTCCGGCGGCTTGGCCTGGAGCAGTTGCTGTGCCGAGCCGAATGCTTCGACCTTGAGGCCGACCGACTCGAACAGATTGGCGAGCGCACGGCGCATGGACGCGTCGTCGTCGACGATGAAGACGATTGGCTGTTCGCTTTCCTCCTGCTGCGGCGAAGGCGCACGCTCGGTCACGATGTTTCCTCTCGATGGAGGGGCAGGGTGATTTGGAAAGTTGCGCCGTGGTGCTGGTTCGGTGCGGCGGAAAGTCGTCCGCCATGGGCCTCGATGATGGAGCGGCAGATCGACAGCCCCATGCCCATGCCGGAAGCCTTCGTGGTAAAGAAGGGCATGAACAAGCGCTCTCTCGCCTGTTCACTGATGCCGACGCCGCAGTCGGAAACGCTCACCAGCACCGCGCCATCGTCGCCCGCTGCTGAACGGATCGCAAGCTCGCGCGGACGATCACGGACGCCTTCCATCGCCTCTATCCCATTCATGATCAGGTTGATCAGGACCTGTTGCAATTGGATTCGATCGCCAAAGACCCTGGGCAGTGCCGACCACAGCTCCATCCGTACCGACACGGCGTGGCTGGCCATCTCGCGTTGAACGAGCGCGACGGCCTCGCGCACGACCATGTTGGGGTCGAGCGGAACCATCTCGATGTCGGACCGCTTGGCGAGTGCCCGAACGTGACGGATCACGTCACTGGCACGCTTGCCATCCTCGATGATCCACTCCACGGAGCGGCGGGCCGCGTTGAGATCGGGCGGGTTGCGCTGGAGCCAGGCGATGCAGGCGTCGGCATTTGCGATGACGGCGGCGAGGGGCTGGTTGATTTCGTGGGCGATGGAAGCCGTCAGCTCGCCCAGTGTCGTGACCCGCGTCACATGGGCGAGCTCGGCTTGGGCCTTGCGCAGCGCGTCTTCGGCCTGATCGGCCCGGATAGCCGCAGTTACGTCGGTGCAAACGCCACGATAGCCCAGAAAAACGCCGTCGGCGTCGAAGAACGGCTTGCCGCTGGTCCGAACGTAGATCGTCTGCCGGTTGCGGTCTTTGCTGCGATACACTAGGTCGCGGAACGGAACATGGGCGTCGAGCGCTGCCCGATGTTGTCGCCATTTTTCGGGTTCTAGATCTGAGTCCGGAGCGATGTCCCAACGCGTCAGTCCGATCAGGCCGGCCGGCGCGGTGACGGTATCGGAATGTTCGGATATCTGGGTCACGCGGTGGTCTGGCCCCGTCTCCCAGAACCAGTCAGACGCGGTCTCGGCATAGTCGCGAAAACGCTGCTCGCTATCACGAAGCCTGCGCTCTGCCTGCTTGGTGGCCGTGATGTCGGTCACTGATCCGACGAACTCCACGTGACCGCTGGGATCCCGCATCGCCCGGGCGACCGCTCTCACGTGCTTGATGGAACCGCCGGGCATCACGAGCCGGTATTCGTGGTCGTAATCTCTTCCCTCTCGGGCCGCCCGCCCCGTGGTCTTCTGCACCGCGAGCCGGTCCTCCGGATGGATCCGCTGGAGCATGAACGGGATCTCTGGCGTGGTCCCCTCATCGCATTGGAAGATGCGATAGGTTTCCTTGGACCAGGTGATCTCGCCGGTTGCTGACTTCCAGCCGAAACTGCCGGTGTGGCTCAATTCCTGCGCCTGGGCGAGATAAGCCTCGCTCTGTCGCAGCGCATTCTCCGCTTCCTTGCGCTCGGTGATGTTCTCGCAGGCGACCAGCACGATCGGCCCGCCATCGGCCCGCAGCATGGTCTTGGCATTCTCGCGCACCCACAGCACGGAGCCGTCCTTGCGCACCTTCCGGATCTCCCAGGTGTGGGACTGATCGACTGTCTCAAGGCACAGCGCGACACACGCGCGGACGAAGTCGCGATCCTCCTCGAAAAAGACATCGAGCACCGATCGGCCGATCAACTCCGCGGCCGTATAGCCCAGTTGCCCGGCGCCGAACGTGTTCACGTTGATCACGGTTCCAGCCGGATCGACCATGAAATACATGACGGGGTTGTGCTCGAAGACTTGCTGCCACTGCTTGACCGCTTCCAGCAAACCGGCGTCATCGGGCCGAATGCGCGGCTTGGCGGTAACAGCTTGCCTGATCCGGCCGGCGAGGGATTGCGCGGCAGACTTCCCGAACGTGACGGCCCGGACAGGCTTCATCGCAGACGCTCCCGGCGCTCTCTGCGTGAAGACAAGTAGAGCACGTTGACGCCACAGGAGCAATTCCGGCCAAAGTCGGATGGACGTCACGACGTCGCCTTCGAATGACGGCTCGGCCCCGTCCACTGCGGCGCATCAAGCACGCCATGCCGGCATGGTTTTCACGGTGACCGTGCAATCGAAGCGTCGTGCGCCGTCTCGTTGAACGTGAGCGAGCGCGGGAGCCCCGGGCTGCTACGGACAAACCTAGGTATAGCTCCCCCATTCCTAGTCATGTCGACCATTTACCTCCGTACAATTGGGCGCTTCGTGCCGGTGAACTAACCTCATGACCAATCGGGAGCGTCGACCAGCCAATCGGCAAGCGTACGGGAACCGGGTCTGATGTTTGCGGCCGAGCGGCCTGATCGACAGGCGGCGATCAAGGACAGGCCGCTGCAATTCCCGAGACGGAGCCGCGATCGCGGCAATTCACGATCCGTATGAGGTCCAAGGGAACGAACTGGCAAACGCGCAAGCAACAGAGGGAGACAACAATGTGCGATACATCGCTACTTCCTGAGCGTCGCCTATCCGAGTCCGAACGCTGCGCTTCAAATAACGGCTGTGCGGTGTGTAGCAGCAAGTTTGGTCTGATCCGTTACTATTCGTGGCGCACTGCGCTCTGCTCCAAGAAGTGCGTCGACCGCTTCCGCACACGCCGCGAACGCGACCGCCGGTGGTTGTTCCAGGCCAAGGCCGCATGAGGCTGAATTGGAGAGCTGACATCGTTCGGTAGGTCGGATCCGGGAGCCCATTGTGTTGAACCGCTCATGCAAGCTCTTGTGCTGGTTGGTTCTCCTCGGCTCCGCGGCGACCGTCCAGGCGCAGGAGACGGGACATGGTGCCGTTCATCGCCAGCACCCACCCCAGGACAAGGGGCTGCACGAAAAATTCTATTCGAGCTGGCACATGCCCGACAATCCGAGCCTCAGCTGCTGCAACAGCGCTGACTGCTATCCAACCGACATCAAGTACATCGATGGCCAGATCCATGCACGGCGCAGGGAGGACGGCAGATACATTCTGATCCCACCGCAAAAAGTGGAGCGAAACAGGGATAATCCCGACGGCCGAAACCATCTTTGCGCTCCGCCACCCGCACTATCTCCGTTGGACAGCGTTTACTGCTTCGCTTTGGGAGGTGCCACATGAGATTCACGTTCGTGCTGGTGAACGACCGGACCCCGTTCCGGCAGACCTGGTGCTTGCAGTGCTGCGAGCCGATCGGCGGCAGCTATCTCCGTGAGATCGCCACCCGTCTGCCGTACTGCGACTATCAGTGCTACGCGCTGTTCTGCGAGGCGCTCGCGGAAGATCGCGTGAGGGCGGCTTCATGAAATTCGTGGTGGTCAATCACGAGCCTCCATCGCACGCCGCCACGTGCAGCACATGCTCGCGGTCACTCGGCTCCGGCTATGTCCGGCACGTGCGGACACAGCGCCGCTACTGTGACCACGATTGCTACCGGCGCGGCGAACTCGTGACGCTGTTCATGCAATGGTCGACGCCTGGGCGCACAGGATGGGCCCCCCACGTCGAGCTCGCCGCTGGCAACATGATCGAGATGGTGGCGGTTTTCAGTGCCGTCTCGTGCTGGAGCTGGACGATACACGCCTGGACCTTCGCAAGAGCCTTGACCGGCGCATACTTGGACGGTCGCGATCTGATCACGATGGAAGGAGGTGACACCTAGCTGCGCGACTGCACTCGCGTGGTAGCCGCAGCAACGTAACCTTGCAGGCGCCGCGTCCAGCCTCGGCGGCGCCGACTAGGGAGCGGGTGCTGCGGCCGCCACGGGTGCCGTTGCGCCGACCCCTTGCGTCACCACGCGCTGATCGCTTTTCCCCGCGATCATGCCGCTATCCTCGAACCTTGCGCGATAGACGAGGACATTCTCGATCACCCGCTGGACATAGTTGCGCGTCTCCGACAGCGGGATGCGCTCGACCCAGTCGACCGGATCGACCTTGGGATCCCTGGGATCGCCGCGCGCCTGCACCCATTCGCGCACCCGGCCGCGGCCGGCATTGTAGCCGGCGAAGGTCATGATCTGGTTGCCGCGATATTCCGACAGAAGCGCGCTGAGCTCGGCCGCGCCCATTTGCGTGTTGTAGACGGGATCGGAGACCATCTTGTCCCAATCGTAAGTCAGGCCGAAGCGCTTGGCGGTATCGCGGCCGGCTTCAGGCGTCACCTGCATCAGCCCGACCGCATTGGCGGGTGACTTGTCGCGCTGGTCGAACGAGCTTTCGGTGCGCGCCACCGAATAGATCACGCTGGTCTCGATCGCGGGTGCGACCTGCTGGTGCTCGGGGATGCCGATGGTGGGAAAAGCGTAATGGTCGAGGGCGAGCCCGCGCGCCAGCGCCGACATCAGGATGCCAAGCCGGCCGTCGGCGGATTCGGTCCAGAGGCTGGTCAGGGTGGTCATGGCGCCATCTCGCCTGGGGACCCCGAAAGGGGCCGAAATCGCTTTAATGATCGGTGGTTGGTCGCAAGACCGGGAAGGCCGGTTCAACTGGTTGATTGTCAGGACGAGGAGCGGCGGCTAATGGACGGTCCGGCGGCCTCCGCCGGATGGGAAAGCTCAGATGTCCGTTCAAATGGTCTTGCTGCCGGTCTTCGTCCAGATCGGGCTCACCTTCGCGCTTCTGATCGGCATGGTCTTCGCGCGCCGCAAGACGCTGGTCGCGGGCGAGACGAACATTCGCGACATTGCGCTCGGCGAGCCGAACTGGCCCAAGGGCGCCACACAAATCGCCAATTGCTACCGCAACCAGTTCGAGCTGCCGGTGCTGTTCTACGTCCTGATCGCGCTGGCCTTGCCGCTGCGCCGCGCCGATCTCTTCATCGTGCTGATGTCCTGGGTGTTCGTGGTGACGCGCTTTGCCCATGCCGGGGTCTTCGTCTCCTCGAACGATCTCGGCCGGCGCTCCACGGTCTGGCTCGCCGGCGTGCTCGTGCTGCTGGCGATGTGGATCTACTTCGCCCTGAAGCTCTTGTTGCTGATCTAGGCGCTTGCCCGCCAATGCTGATCTGAAAGATTGAGAATGACCCCCGCTGCCCGGCTGTCCGCAGCCATCGAGCTCATCGACACCATCGAGAAGGACCGCGTGCCCGCGGCCAAGGCGCTGAAGGAGTGGGGTACCGCGCACCGCTTTGCCGGTTCCGGTGACCGCGCCGCCATCGCCGGCCTCGTCTGGGACGTGCTGCGCCGCTACGCCTCGAGCGCGTTCCTGATGGATTCCGACACCGCGCGTGCCAGGCTGATCGGCATGCTCCGGCTCGAGCGCAACATGGACGCGGCGACGATGGGCGCGTTGTTCGACGGCAGCCGCTTTGCGCCGGCGCCGCTGACGGAGGCCGAGGAGG
>NZ_JALBGZ010001259.1:0-1000 GCF_023006515.1 Bradyrhizobium sp. PRIMUS42 | reverse complement strand
GGGATCCACGATCGTCAGCTGACCGCTGGTGTTCAGCGCCGCCGCGGTGTCGCCTTCCGTGACGGACTTCGAGTCCGACGAGACCGTCGCCGCATCGTTGCTGCCGGTGATGGTCACCGTCACGGTGCCGCTCGCGGTACCATCCTGGCTGGTCACGGTGAACTGGTCCTGCACCTGCTGGCCGGCAGTGAGCTCGTCATGGGCGCCGTTGCCGGTGTAGCTCCAGGCGCCGTTGGCATCGATCGAGAAGTCGCCGTAGGTTCCGTGGGCGTTGGTCTGCGCCACGACATGGGCTTCGCCCGTGTCGGGATCCACAATCGTCAGCTGACCGCTGGTATTGAGAGCCGCCGCGGTATCGCCCTCGGTGACGGACTTCGAGTCCGAACTCACGGTCGCCGCATCGTTGCTGCCGGTGATAGTCACCGTCACCGTGCCGCTCGCGGTGCCGTCCTGGCTGGTCACCGTGAACTGGTCCTGCACCTGCTGGCCGGCGGTGAGCTCGTCATGGGCGCCGTTGCCGGTGTAGCTCCAGGCGCCGTTGGCATCGATCGAGAAGTCGCCGTAGGTCCCATGGGCGTTGGTCTGGGCCACGGCATGGGCCTCGCCGGTATCCGGATCGGTGATGCTGAGCTGGCCGCTCGTATTGAGCGCCGCCGCGGTATCACCCTCGGTGACGGACTTCGAGTCCGACGAGACCGTGGCCGCATCATTGCTGCCGGTGATAGTCACCGTCACGATGCCGCTCGCGGTGCCATCCTGGCTGGTCACCGTGAACTGATCCTGCACCTGCTGGCCGGCGATGAGCTCGTCATGGGCGCCGTTGCCGGTGTAGCTCCAGGCGCCGTTGGCATCGATCGTGAAGTCGCCGTAGGTCCCGTGCGCGTTCGTCTGCGCCACGACATGGGCCTGGCCCGTATCCGGGTCGGTGATGGTAAGCTGGCCGCTGGCGTTCAATGCGGCGGCAGTGTTGCCTTCGGTGACGGACTTCGAGTCCGACGAG
>NZ_JALBGZ010001258.1:0-1008 GCF_023006515.1 Bradyrhizobium sp. PRIMUS42 | reverse complement strand
CGCACCACGGCGGCCGAACAGGCCGCGGAACCAGGACTGATGCTGCGCGCCGACGACCTCCTCTTCGGCCTCGCGGGCCGCCGCTGACCACTCGTCCTCGGTTTCCTTGGCCTCTTCATCGGGCCAGTCGCTGGCGATCGAGGGGCTGTCGACGACAGGCGCATCAGCGGCGCCGTCGTCCCTGGCATAGGAGTTCCACTGCTCAGCGAGGTCGGACTGGTCGTCAGCCTGGCTGGCTGCGGCCATGGCCGGGACGGATGCCTCCTCGATGGCATCCTCGGCATGGGCGATCCAGGTCTCCTTGCAGCGGGAACAGCGGACTGCCCGTCCGTTCGCCCCCAGGCTCGCAAGCTTGATGGCGTAGGATGTCATACAATGGGGGCAGACGATATGCATGGACGAGCCTTGATGCATGAACGAGGACTTGACCATGTATGCTACAGGGCGACCGTTAACGAACCGGAAACCATAACGGCCGCAAAACCCGTTGATCGCGTATGGCGGAGCGCAGCAGTGCGACCCGCGCCCCTCTCGAACGGAGCTGAGCTTGGTTCGGTTCGAAAATGTCGGATTGCGTTACGGTCTGGGGCCGGAGATTCTGCGCGACCTCAGCTTCCAGATCCCGGCGCATTCGTTCCAGTTCCTCACCGGCCCGTCGGGTGCCGGCAAGACCTCGCTGCTGCGCCTCTTGTTCCTGTCGCATCGGCCGACGCGGGGCCTCGTCAATCTGTTTGGGCATGACATCTCGCAGCTCGGCAAGGACGAGATCGCCGACTTGCGCAAGCGCATCGGCATCGTGCTGCAGGATTTCCGCCTGCTCGATCACATGACGACCTATGAGAACGTCGCGCTGCCGTTCCGTGTCATGGGGCGCAGCGAGTCGAGCTATCGCAAGGAGGTGATCGATCTGTTGCGCTGGGTCGGACTCGGCGAGCGCATGGACGCGCTGCCGCCGATCCTGTCGGGCGGCGAGAAGCAGCGCGCCGCGATCGCGCGCGCCGTGATCTC
>NZ_JALBGZ010001257.1:0-1009 GCF_023006515.1 Bradyrhizobium sp. PRIMUS42 | reverse complement strand
GTGGTTATGGTGGTGCGGCTGGCATTGCCGCCGCCGCTGGCGCCAGCCGTCGTTCGGGCGGCGGGCAGATGTTCTGCAACAACACCGGCTGCCGTCCTGTCAACCGCGGCTGCCATCTCGAATATCGCGGCGGTGGTGGCCCCGGCAACGACGCCAACGCCGAGGTTTGTCACTGACAATTGAAGTCGTCCCGGCGAACGCCGGGACGATGTCAGTTTGAGATCGCGCTTGCCGCGATGTTCACCGTCAGCGCCAGCAACGCCGTATTGTAGATGAATGAGACGATGCCGTGCGCCGTCGCGGTGCGGCGGATCGTCTTGTCGGTGATGCCGACGTCGGAGACCTGCGCTGTCATGCCGATCACGAACGAGAAATAGACGAAGTCCCAGTAGTCGGCGTGGTCTTCCTTGTCGCTGCTCGGGAATTGCAGGCCGCCGGGCTTGGCGTTCCTGTAATAGTCATGAGCGTAGTGCAGCGCGAAGGTGGTATGCACGGCGGCCCATGACAGCACGATCGTGGTGATCGCGATCGTGAGTTCCGTGGCGCCGCGATGGGTACCGAGCTCGGCGACGATCGCCGCGATGCTCGCGAACGCGCCGATCGCCGTGACCAGCAGGATCACGAAGCGGCCGTCGTCCTGCATCGCGGCGCTGCGGCGGATGTGCTGGTGGTCGTTGCAAAGCATCATCGCATAGACCAGCACGAGATAGACTGCGATCAGCGCATCCCAGCCGAGCACGAGCCGCGTCGTCAGCCGGGGTGAGCCCGGCATGAGCAGGCCGACGAGGATGCCGATACCAAGCGAGATGAATGTCCGCGGCCGCGCATAGATCAGCCGCATCGGCCGCGACATCTTGCGGAAGCGGGCGAGGGCGGGATCTTCTTTGCCCTCGGTTGCCATCGGTCGTCAGCTCTTCCGTTCGGCGACAAACCGCGCCGCTGCCTGCAGCACGGCGGCGCGATCGCCGAAGATCGACACCGCGCTGTCGGCCCGCGCGAGCAGATCGCG
>NZ_JALBGZ010001256.1:0-1013 GCF_023006515.1 Bradyrhizobium sp. PRIMUS42 | reverse complement strand
CGGGCTTGCGGCTCGGCTATGTCGAGCAGCTCTACACCTTCGGCGATCGCGGCCGCCATGCCGAGGCCGGCGACACCGGGGCGCATATGGTGTCGATCGGTTATCTCGCACTGACGCGCGCCGTGGACGGCGAGCTTGCAGCAAACGCGGCGAGCTTCGCGCCATGGTACCGCTTCTTCCCCTGGGAAGACCGGCGCGAGGAGCCGCCCGCGATCATCGCCCGCGATATCATTCCTGCGCTGACCGAGTGGGCCGCGGAGGAGACGCCGGAGACGATTCGCGCGCTGCCGCGCAAGGATCGCGTGCGGTTCTACTTCGGCCTCGACGGGGCGGCCTGGGACGAGGAGCGCGTGCTCGACCGCTACGAGCTCCTGTACGAGGCCGGGCTGGTCGAGGAAGCGCGGCGCGACGGCCGCCCTGCGGCATTAGCGCGCAAGACGCTTCCCCCGCTCGGGACCTCGATGCAGTTCGACCACCGCCGGATTCTCGCCACGGCGATCGCGCGGCTGCGTGCAAAACTCAAGTATCGTCCTGTGGTCTTTGAACTTTTGCCGCCCGAATTCACACTTACCGAACTGCAGCACACGGTCGAGGCGATTTCCGGCCGGCACCTGCATAAGCAGAATTTCCGCCGCCTGGTCGAAATGGAAGCCCTGGTCGAACCGACCGGGGTCATGTCGACACAGACGGGCGGACGGCCGGCGGCGCTCTACCGCTTCCGCCGCGACGTGCTCCAGGAGCGTCCCGCGCCGGGCTTGCGCGTACGCTCCCGGCGCTAGACAAGGATTTCGTGATCGGCCTCCCGTCGATCGCCTGGAGGCTTCATGTTCGACGGCCCGTTTGACGTCTTTGCGTGGATCATTGCGATCGCCGCGTTCCTCATTGCGATCAAGGCCTCCAGCCAGGCGGCCGAGCTGCGCCGCCGGCTCAGCTCGCTCGAAGAGATGTTTTACGCGCAGCGGCAGGTGCAGCCGCCGCCGCTCACGCCTGCTTGGGAGCAGGCGCCCGCCACG
>NZ_JALBGZ010001255.1:0-1017 GCF_023006515.1 Bradyrhizobium sp. PRIMUS42 | reverse complement strand
GGCGTTGACGCTGCCGGCGACACCGTCGTCCTCGATGGTGACCGCGAAGGCCCACATGCTCGCCACGACATTGCGCAGGGCGTCGTCGGTGCGGGCAGCCTCGAGCTGGGTCGCGAGGCTCCGGAGGCCGAGGTAGCAGCCGGCATCGGGCGTGAACAATTCGGGTGCGATCATAAGCGCGTCGAGCGCGGTGTAGACGTCGGAATTCCTGTTGGCGTCGAGCGCGAGGATGCGGCGTTGCTCGATCAGCGCGCGCGCGAGCGAGTTGGTGAACAGACGCTCGGGCAGGCGCATGTTGAAGGGTTCGCTTCTAGCCTCGTTGCCGGCCTCGTCTTTGGCGCTCAGCGTCAGCGTAACGTCGGCGCCGGCATACGGATCCTCGCTGAGATCCTTCACCGTCTGGCCGACGCCGTTGCGGGTGCGGGCGTTCGGCAGCACGAGCGGGAAGTGCGGCGGCTCGAACAACGGCCGCGCCGCGGCCTTGGCGTCGGAATCCTTGCGGCCATCCTTGACGGCATCTTTGGCGTCGGCGGAGCGCAAGGCAATGTGCGCATCCGCGCCGGTGACGCCGTAATCATCCTCGATCTTGTAGGAGAGCTGGAGCCCGCCGCGCGCCTGGCGCTCGGGATCCTTGGCGAGCACGATCGTCGGCGCACGGTCCGGCGTTGCCGCAAACGCCCATTGCGGCTGGCCGGAAGGCGCGCGGACACGCGCGGTGCCGTCACCGGTGATGGCAAAATGCTTCTCGTTGGTGCCCTTGGGTGCAGCCTCCGCGGGAGCGACCTCCTTGAGACCGCCGGAGACGGCGACATCCAGGCTGCCGCCGGAGGAGCGCACGATCAGGGTCGAGCCTGCGGGAACGGCAAGCGGGCCTGAAGCCGGCAGCGCCGCGGCCTCCTTGTTGGCGGCCGACAGGATGATCGGCGGCTTGCCTGTGTAGAGCGGCGGGGTGACCCAGGCATCAACGCGAACATTCGCTGGCGCCAGCACGCCGTTCCAGTCGAAGGCGGCCCCGAG
>NZ_JALBGZ010001254.1:0-1019 GCF_023006515.1 Bradyrhizobium sp. PRIMUS42 | reverse complement strand
GACCGGCGGCGCCCGCCGCCTCCAGCTCCTGCACGGTGCGGCGCACGTTGAGCGCATTGCCGTAGCCGTGATCGGCATCGACCAGCACCGGCAGCGCGGAGGCGCGCGACATCCGCCGCATCTGCTCGGCGAGCTCGGTGAGCGTGATCAGGGTAATGTCGGGGTCGCCAAGCACCGCGAGCGAGGCGACCGAACCGCCGAACATGCCGAGCGGAAAACCGAGGTCCTCGGCGATACGGATCGAGATGGCGTCGTACACCGAGCCGGGATGGACACAAGTTGCGCCCGACAGGACGGAGCGCAGTTTTTCGCGGCGGGAACGAAAGGCCATGGTGCTGTCTCGGTTAGGTCACGGAGGCCACAGCATACTCCGTCATTGCGAGCGAAGCGAAGCAATCCAGGAATGCGCCCGCGGAGACAGACTGGATTGCTTCGTCGCGAAGGGCTCCTCGCAATGACGGTGGTTGGGGGACGGACCGCCCGCCCCACTCACATCCTTACGCAAACTCCAAAATCAGCGCGTCCACCGCAAGCGTCGCGCCGGCGCTGGCGTGGACTTTCTTCACGGTGCCGTCCTGTTCGGCGCGAAGCACGTTCTGCATCTTCATGGCTTCGACCACCGCGAGCGTCTCGCCGGCCTTGACCTCCTGCCCCTCGGTCACCGCGATCGAGACCACAAGGCCGGGCATCGGACAGAGCAGCTTCTTGCCGCTGTCGGAGGCCGTCGTCACCGGCATCAAGCGCGCGGACGCAGCTTCAGCTTCGGTCCAGACATAGACCGGCACCTCGACGCCCTGATGCGCCAGACGAATGCCATTGGGAATCGGCCGCGTCTGCACCGCGACGAAATGGCCGTCGATGGTGCCCTGCCAGACCGGATCGCCCGGCTTCCACGGCGACTGCAACAGATGCGCATTGCCGGCCTTGCCGGCGGCATCGACGAAACGCACCGCGATCGCCTCGCCCTCGCGTCCGACCTCGAGCTGGATCTCCTGTCGGTCGAGCCAGACCGCACGGCG
>NZ_JALBGZ010001253.1:0-1024 GCF_023006515.1 Bradyrhizobium sp. PRIMUS42 | reverse complement strand
AGGAACACGAGCTGGCCGGTGGCGACACTCGCGGTCAGGATGCCGATAACGAGCCCGCGCCGCGCGGCGAACCAGCGCGTCGCGATGGTGGCGCCCAGCACCATCGCAGTCATGCCGGTGCCGATGCCGATCACGACGCCCCACAGCGCCACGAGTTGCCAGACCTGCGTCATGCCGAGCGAGAGCACCAGCGCGGAAACGACGACCAACTGCGCGGCCAGGGTGACGTTGCGCAGGCCATAGCGGTTGAGCAGGGCGGCCGCGAACGGCGCCATCAGCCCGAACAGGATGAAACGGATCGACAGCGCGGAGGAGATCTCCGCCGTGCTCCAGCCGAACTCCTTCTGCAGCGGAACGATGAACACGCCGGGCGCGCCGACCGTGCCGGCGCTGATCAGCGCAGCGAGGAAGGTCACCCCGACCATCACCCAGCCGTAATGGATGTTGCGGCGGGCCAATGCCGCCGCGAGCCAGTTCGAGATCATTGAGCCTCAATGGTGGTTGGCGAGCCCCGAAGAGACCCGCATGACAGTTGCAATCTCGCACAAAAAAGGGAAGTCTAAAATGTCGGACTTCCCTCTATTTCGGCCATGGCACGGGTTAGTGCGCGACCCGCTCCACCGCGATTGCCGTGGCTTCGCCGCCGCCGATGCAGAGCGACGCAACACCGCGCTTCAGGTTGTTCGCCTCCAGCGCATGCAGCAGCGTCACGATCAACCGCGCGCCGGTGGCCCCGATGGGATGTCCGAGCGCGCAGGCGCCGCCGTTGATGTTGAGCTTGTCGCGGGGAATGCCGAGGTCGCGCTGTGCCGCCATCGCCACCACGGCAAACGCCTCGTTGATCTCGAACAGGTCGACGTCACCCGCGCTCCAGCCGACCTTGTCGAGCAGCTTGCGGATCGCCGGGATCGGTGCCGTGGTGAACCATTGCGGCTCCTGGCTGTGGGTGGCGTGGCCCTTGATCTCGGCGATGACAGGCAGGCCATTGCGGTCGGCCAGCGAGCGCTTGGTCAGCACCAGCGCG
>NZ_JALBGZ010001252.1:0-1024 GCF_023006515.1 Bradyrhizobium sp. PRIMUS42 | reverse complement strand
CGCTGGCGCGCATTGTGGTCTATCCCGGCGCCTATCACGATTTCGACCGCGCCAACACGCCACTGCACGCAGCTGCCGGCAGCAACGATGCCGCCGCGCCCGAGCGCGGCCATCTCGGCACGGATGCAGAGGCGCGCGCGGAGTCGCAGAAAGAGGTCGCGGAGTGGCTGGCGCGTTAGCCTGGATGCGGACTTGTCGCGCCGTAGCTCGAAGAGCGAAGGCGGAAGCGGGGCCGTCCGAGGAACAAATTCAGGCGGACAGCCCCGCATCGACCACCGCCCTGCACGGAAGATGGCCGACCGTGAATCTACGGGTGGCGAACGGCTGCGGTTTCAGCCCATGACGGCGCCTTAGTTCGACCACGATGTCGATTAAACGCAATCCTCATGCGCAACCGCATCGTCCTCTTCTCCTCCGCACTGGTCGTCTTCACCGTCGCGATCTTCCTCTATGAGGCCCACGCTGGCGCTCCCCAGCGCGCGCCGGAACATTGCGGCTTCTGGACCACGATCGACGCGGGATTGTCCTGCAGGTAGGCATGGCGGTGTCGTAGCCCGGATGAGCAAAGCGATATCCGGGACGGCCGTTGCCGGATATCGCTTTGCTCATGCGGGCTCCGCGCTGCTTCCACAGCCGTCATTGCGAGTTGTGCCTACATCGGCCCCACGCACTCCCTGTCATCGCCCGGCTTGCCGCCTTCGCTATAGCTTCGGCGGCCGAGCACCCTTGTGGCCCGGCGTAGCCTTGGCGGAGCCGGGACCGGGCGATCCAGGACTCCGAGACGTCTGTGATTCACCGGGGAGGCGCGGCCTACTGGATTCCCCGCTCCAGTGCGCAATTGCGCACAAGGCGGGGAATGACACTGAGCGTGGAATGCCGTTCGTCGCGCCTCAGCTCAGAACAAGCTGCCCTGATCCACCGGCTTGGCCACGCGCTTCGGAGCGGGCTTTGTTTCCTGCGGGGCCGGCTTCGGTTGCGACTGCGCGCGCTGTGCCGCGGGAGGCGGGCGATCTGCGTCCGCGGT
>NZ_JALBGZ010001251.1:0-1026 GCF_023006515.1 Bradyrhizobium sp. PRIMUS42 | reverse complement strand
GCCCGATCAGGCCAGGGACCGGCGCGCCGTCGGGCCGGCCGACCCAGACGCCGATGGTCATCCGGCCGTCGAACCCGACCGACCACGCGTCGCGATAGCCGTAGGAGGTCCCGGTCTTGAAGGCGATGCGGTTGTGAGCGGCATTCTCAGGCGGCGGCGTGCCCAGCAGCACGTTGCCGACCTGCCATGCCGCGACCTGATCCAGCAGCCGAAGCGGTTCGCGGTCGTCCCTGTCCGCCATGATCTCGCGCAGCGTCTTGGTGGTGCCGAGGCGGGCAAAGCCCGTGTAGAGCTGGGCGAGATCCTGCAGCGTCACGCCGACGCCGCCGAGCCCCATGGCAAGCCCGGGCGCTTCGTCCTTGGGCAGCACGAGATTGCCGCCGGCCTGCCGCAACCGCGAGGCCAGCCGGCTGGAGCCGACGCGGTCGAGCAGCACGATCGCCGGGACGTTCAGCGACAATTGCAGCGCCTTCCTCACCGGCACCGTGCCCTGGAAAGTCATGTCGAAATTCTCGGGCGCGTAGGAGCCGAAGCGGACGGGACGATCGTCGATCAGGCTTTCCGGATGAACGAAGCCGTCCTCGAAAGCGAGCCCGTAGATGAAGGGTTTCAGCGTCGAGCCAGGCGAGCGGATCGCACGGGTCATGTCGACCTGCCCTGCCCGGCTCTCGTCGAAATAATCGGCTGAACCCACGCGGGCGAGCACGTCCCCGCTCTCATTGTCGACCACGATGATGCCGACGGAGATGTTCGGCCCGAGCGCAAGAGCGCGGTCGCGCGCCAGCGGCTCCAGCACCTTCTGCAAGTTCGCGTCGAGCGTGAGCTTGATGACCGGCGTGTCCTTGACCGTCGACAGCGCGGTGTCGGAGGCATGCGGCGCCAGGATCGGCATCGGCTTGCGCAGTTTTGGCACGGGCACGGTCTTGGCCTGCCTCGCGTCGTCGGCGCTGACCATTTGCTCCTCGACCATGCGGTCGAGCACGCGGTCGCGCGCCTTGCGCGCGGCTTCGGGATGGCGATCGAGCC
>NZ_JALBGZ010001250.1:0-1026 GCF_023006515.1 Bradyrhizobium sp. PRIMUS42 | reverse complement strand
GTGCTACCTGAGCGGACGCGGCGCCGACCTGCAATGTCCCCGTGGTACCGGCCGGAAGCGCGGCGCCCTGAGCTTGCGGCGCAGCGGACTCGAGCGTGGCCAAGGTCTGGCGCAGCACCAGCAATGCCGCTTTCAGGTCGGGCATCGTGCCGGAGGGCGGTGTCGCGCCCGCGGCCAGCGAAGCCTCGAGGAACAAGCCGGATTTCTGGAATGCGGACTCGACATCGTCGCCAACGAGGCCGGGATTGAGCGGCGTCTGCTGCGCCAATACGTCCAGCACCGCCTGCTTCAAGCCTGCGGGCAGATTGCTGCCGGTGACGACGGACGCCAGATTGGCGAATAGCGGCGCCTGGCTGCCCTGCTTCGTCGCGGCCTCGGCCGAGGCCAATGTGACTGCAATCTGCTCGGTCGGCGTCAGAGCAGTGCGTGCCACATTGACCGACGGCGCAAGTGGCGGGCTCTCCACCAGCGAAGCCGCACGCGGCGTCAGCGTGATCTGATCGGTGGCAGCCTCGCCTGCCCCGCCCAATACGGCGAGGCGGATGGTGCCCTCGTTCTGCGACACGGCCAGCTGGAGATTCTGCCCGGGCGTCAGCGATACCTCCGACATCACGTCCATCGAGAGGTTGGCGATCGCAATCCGCACCAGATTGTCGGCGAGCACGCTCACCACCCTGGCATCGACGACGCTGCCGGCCTGAAGCACGAGGTCAGGCGTCGCCGCATCAGCCACGGGGCTGGCGGCACTGACGGGAACGATGGAAGTGACCGGCGTCGGCATCTCAGGGGGCCCATGGAGTGCTGGCCACACCCTAAGGCCGCCGTCGTAAACCTCTCGTTAAGGACCTTTGGCCTCTTGCGGCTTAATAGCGGCCAAAACCGCCACGGCGGCCTCGAAATCCCTGAGGCGGGTGGCCCGGCGGCTGGCTGCCTCCTCGTCCACGCCCCATTGGTCGGCGTTCCAATCCTCATCGACATGAGCGGCAGCCCAGACCTGGCCGGCGTCCCGCGCGCCATGCGCCAGAG
>NZ_JALBGZ010000124.1:0-11698 GCF_023006515.1 Bradyrhizobium sp. PRIMUS42 | reverse complement strand
CCCCACGGCTCGTGTGTTTTGCGCGTCGGGCAACACAACAGCTTGTAGGTGCGCCGGATGGATGAGCGAAACGCAATACGCCCTCCGTGGTGATGGCCGCAGGGTTAGAGGGCGCCGCGGTGATCGCCACCGACGCGATGATCTCGCTCGGCACCGGCCTCATCAAAATCTCCGTGTTCGGGCTCGCCGGCGCCGTCACCGCGCAGGTGCTCGCCTTCGCGCTGCTGATCGGCGCGATCGCGATCCCCGGCGCGTTCCTCGCCAAGGCTTTCGTCGAGCGGATGCCGGTGCACATCCACACCGCGATCCTGGATGTAGCCGTCATCACCGGCGGGCTGGTGATGATCTCGGCGGCAGCGAGGCAGTTCGTCGCGTAGATATCTCGGCTGAGCGACGACAATGAATCGCAAGGAATGGTTCGTTCGTCGTTCGTTTTATGGTGGTCAATGCGCCTGTCCGACGGTCGCGGTCTTGTCGGGCTCGCCGTGACTCGCGGTATGCACGTCGCTGTCACCGACCCAGCGTGCGAGCATTGTGGCCAGTGCAAACATGAACGCGATTATCGCTATGCGCTGCATGCGATGTAAATGCCGAATGGCCCTGCAAGGTTGCGTTCCCCGCCGTGTCAGAGGTTGGAGGAACCGGTAGGCCGTCCATTATTGGAAGTGCAATCAAGGCAAAGGGGGCTTTGTTCCAGCGGAGCCTTTCACCGCGCAAGGTGTTGCGGAGAGGAACCAGGGAGATCGGACCAGGTTGCTTCGTCAACGACATGGGAGGACGCGCATGGATATGAAGGAAGCCTCGGCAATGACGGAAGCGTCCGGGCTGACGAACGAGCCCAGTGCTGTCGAGCAGACGTCCGGCCGAGCGTCGGCCTTGCCGCGGGAAAGAGCGAGCCGTCGGCCGTCTTCGTCGGACCTCGCGATGAGATGGGCTGACCAGTTGCGCGAGACAACTGTCAAGGCGCCTTTGCGCTCGCTCCTTGTCGCATTTCTTCTTGGCGCCTGGTTCGTGCGACGGCACTAGGTTGCGAGCCTTCAAGGCGAGACGTTCGTCGGCTCTCGAAAACTTGCCGGTGATAAACGGAGGGGAAGGATGAAGCTTTTTGCAATCACGGCGGCCATCCTGCTAGGCGGCATCTCGTTCGCGATTGCGCAGAGTTCAGGAGGCGGTTCGGGTGGTTCGTCATCCGCTGGCGGTGCAACCGGGACAAGCGGCACAGGAGGGTCGACGCTTTCGAACGGTACCACGCTCAACGGAACAGGCGGTTCGCCAGGCCCCAACACGTCCAATGCCAAAAGCCACCGCACCACGGGTGAGAAACTCGGCGCGGCGGCTCCTGATCAGGATAGCGGTGGGTCTCGCCCGACGTACAACACTCCAGCCGCAGACGCCGCCGTCCGGCAACTTGGAAACACCAACCCTGGCATCCTGAAGAAGTAGAGCAGCGGGCTCCTCACGACTTTTTCTGCTTCGCCTCGACATATCGTGCGAAGTTGTCGAGGATCGCCTGCCAACCGCCTTGCTGCTGCTCGACCGAGTGCGTTGGTTCGCCATCGAAGACGACCCGGACGACAACCCCATTCGGACCGGGTACGAACTCGATCTCGGCTTTTCGATCGCCGAACACGTATTCGATCCGCTTGTGTTCGACGATCTTCGTGTAGGTGCCGGCGAAGTCAAAGCCCATGCTACCGTCCTTGGCCTCCATCCGGGACGAGAAGGCACCGCCTTCTCGTAGCTCGACCGTAGCCTTGGTCGTATGCCAGTCGTCGGACGCGGTATTCCACTTCACGATGTCGGCCGGCGTCGTATAGGCCCGCCAGACCTGATCGATAGGGGCCGCTACGCTGGTTTCGACGGTGATCCTCATGGGCAATTGCTCCAGTTCGATTTCGACAGCTCGAGGTGACGACATCACCTCACGTTTGCAGGGTCCATCCACGGCACTTCCGAGAAGTGTCCATCCAAGGACGGTCGAGACTAGCTCGTGCCGACATGGTCGAGCCGTCAACGTGTCAAAAAATACAAAAGAGTGGGTAGGATGGGTTGAGCCCTTGCGAAAGCCGTCGCTTCCTTCTGTAATCATCTCCATCATGACGGGTCATCGTCATCTGAGGACGCCGTTCTTGGGAGCACGCCATTCGGGGTCGTTATGGCCCAACCTCATTCCTTGGCAATGCAATGAGATATTTATTGATTCTTTCGTTCTTACTTGCCGGCGCCGCCGTTGCAGAGGCCGCTCCACCATCGAATTGCGCAGCCAAGTTTATCGGTGACTGGCGACACTCGGGGAGCGGCAACAGAGGCACGATACTCCCCGACGGCAGAGCGCTGTGCAGCGAGCACCCGGCCTGTGTTCAGGGGACGTGGACCTGCTCGGGAAACGTATTGACCTATACGAACAGCGCAGGGACATGGAACTACACGCTCGAGCCGGATGGTAAGTCCATGTCCACAAATGGCGGTGCTGCCACCGCTGTCCGCATCGGAGCGGTGCCGGCAAACGCTCGTTCCCGGGATCTTGGTTCTGCAGCGAAGAACGTGACGGCAGACATCCTCGGCGTCGATAGAACACAGCCTAGTCCGACTGCCACTCCCGTCGCGAAGCCCATCGCCGCAGCACCTCCAAATGGAGTTCGACCGGTGGGAGCAGTGAGTTCGGCTGCACAATCCGATCCAAGCCAGTGCGTCGTAGAGAAGGCCTGGCCGAAAGCTACCGGCGTCAACTGGTACAGCTTGAAGAACAGCTGCAAGCGACGCGTGACGCTGGATTATGACGACTGCGACCTGAATCTCAGCACCAACATGGTTCAGTGCTCGACAAAGACGCTTCCACTTGCAGCACGCAGCGAATTCGGCCCGGTGCCCAATCACAAGCACCCGCTCAACGCACGTAATTTCCGCTAGCAGCATCTCGAACCTGCGAGGGTCAGTGCGTGACAAGGCACGGCCCAAAACGCTGGTGATACGGATCGAGAAGCGTGGAAGTCGCCTGCTGCCCCTCCACGACATCCACGATGTCCGCTGTTGCGCCGCTATTGGCGCAGAAACGGACATCAGGCGCGCCGGAGCCGAACTGCCCGGCTTGACCAGGATGCGGTCTTGGTCGTGCCTACTCTTCGTCCTCGTCGTCTTCCTCTTCTTCGTCTTCCTCTTCCACCTGCACGAGCGCGGCCAGCGGCAGCGTTTCGCGGAACAGGTCGCCTTCCATGCCCATCCAGAGGCAGAGCACGTCGTTCTCCTTCACCTCCGCAACCGTCAGCGGCTGGCCGCCGGATTTCAGCATCACCACATCGCCGGCTTTCAATTCCATGGATTGTTCCTTTCGAGTGATCGACTTGGAAGGGAACCTAGCAAGCGGTCATGACGGGCCGATCACGCAGGCCAGCCACGACGGGAAATTCCGCCGACGGGTTGGCGGAGCGGAGGGGGCTATGAAGTCTGTTCAAATCAGAAGAGACCGCGATCGACGCTATCAGGCCGAGAAGCCCGCAGTCGCTAATCGGTCATGCTGACTGGCTGCTGGTCAGCAGCAGGCGCCTCATCCCAAATGCATCACGGCGCGCTGAGCGGGCGGATGCACTGACACGGAAGCTGTCCCATCGCAAATTTCGACAACCCCTGTTTTGCCCGACGCGTCAAATGGATTTCGAAAAAACCGCAAGTGCTTGATTTTGCAGCGGCCGGCTACTGTGCATGGGGTTGTTTTTCAGTTTTTTGTTTGGCCCTGGTCAGGGCCGGCCCGGCACCAGTTCGGTCAGCGAGCGGATGATGCGGTCAGGCTTGACGGTCGAGCCTTCGGGCAGGCCGTCGCCATGCACGTCGATCCAGATCGAATAGATGCCGAGGCGCTGCGGCGTCACGACTTCCCATTCCAGATTGTCGCCGATCATCCAGGTGTCCTCGGCGGTGACGCCGAGTGCCTCCATCGCGTGCAGATAGGCGCGCTCCTCGGGCTTGCCGAAGCCGTGTTCGCCTTCGATCTGGATGTGGTGGAAGCGGTGCGCCAGCTCGAAGCGTTCGACCTTGGCGCGCTGGGTGTCGGCGGCACCGTTGGTCACCAGCGCGAGCTTGATGCCGAGCGCCTTCAATTCGTCGATCGCTTCATGCGCGCCGGGGAAGACGAACATCTCCTCCTCGCGATAGGCAGTGAAGCGGTCGGCGAGGCGAACGGCGAGATCGTCGGAGAGGGCGCGATGGCCGGCGGCCGCGAGCGCGGCAAAACCGCCCTTGACCGTCAGGTGCCGCGCCTCGGCGAGCTTCATCCGCCATGCGGCTTCGGCATTGGCCCAGAAGTTTCGCGCGAAGGCGAGCACGGCGGTTGCGACCAGCGCTGGCGGCAGCGGCGCCAGCTCCTCGGCAAATTCGTTCGCAATCGTGTTCCAGGCGATCTCCGGCCGGCCATAGGCCGACAGGATGGTGTCGTCCATGTCAATCAGCATGGCGCGGGGGAGCAGCTTGGAGGCGGGCTGCATCGTCGTCATGGCCATTTCACCTCGGGCGGCATCGACGACAGAATCGAGTCCACATTGCCGCCGGTCTTGAGCCCGAAGATGGTGCCGCGGTCATAGAGCAGGTTGAACTCGACATAACGGCCCCGCCGGATCAATTGCTCCTCGCGGTCCGCAGCGGTCCAGGCGCTCGCGAAATTGCGCCTGACGATGTCAGGATAGATGTTCAGGAAAGCGCGGCCGACGTCCTGCGTGAAGGCGAGGTCGGCGTCCCAGTCGCCGCTGTCGTGCCAGTCGTAGAAGATGCCGCCGATCCCGCGCGCCTCCTTGCGGTGCGGCAGGTAGAAATACTCGTCGCACCATTTCTTGTACTTGTCGTAGTCGGCAACGTCGTTCGGCTGCGCGCAGGCTTGCTTCATCGCGGCGTGGAAGGCGATCGTGTCGGCGTCCTCTTGCGTTCGCCGGCGATCCAGCACGGGCGTGAGGTCGGCGCCGCCGCCGAACCAGGCCTTGGTGGTGACGACGAAGCGGGTGTTCATGTGCACGGCCGGCACGTTCGGATTGCGCATATGCGCGATCAGCGAGATGCCGGAGGCCCAGAATTTTGGATCCTCCGCGGCGCCGGGGATCTGAGCCCGGAATTCCGGCGCGAACTCGCCGTGCACGGTCGAGCAGTGCACGCCGACCTTCTCGAACAGCCGGCCATGCATCATCGACATCACGCCGCCACCTCCGGCCGCGCCGGTATGGTCGGTACGCTGCCAAGGCGTGCGCTTGAAGCGGCCGGCTTCGCCCGGATAGAGGCTTTGTGGGGCGTCGTCCTCGAGCCGCTCGAAGCTCGCGCAGATGTCGTCGCGCAAGGCTTCGAACCAGGCGCGGGCACGGGCCTTGCGGTCTTCGATCGTCGAATTGTCCATGTGCATTCCCGGTCGCGTCCTAAGCGGAGTGTGCCGTAGGGTGGGCAAAGGCGCTCTTGCGCCGTGCCCACGTCTTTTACCGTCATCTCGAATGGTGGGCACGCTACGCTTTGCCCACCCTACAAAACCTGTCCCTATCTGATGCCGAGCGTCTTATGCGTCTGCACGCTGAGCCGCCATTGCGGATGGCGCAGGCAATAGTCGATCGCGCGCGCGGTGTTCTGGACAACCTCGGGTCCGTCCATCGGCTGCAGCGAGAAGCGCTCGAAGGCGAGATCCTCGAAGGCTTCAGGGGCGGCGAGGGCCTGCGGATAGACCAGCTTCAGCTCGTGGCCCTGGCGCAGCACCAGTTCGCTGCCGCCCTTGGGGCTGACGCAGATCCAGTCGAGCCCCTCCGGCGCTTCGATCGTCCCGTTGGTCTCGACGCCGATCTCGAAGCCGCGCGCATGGAGCGCCTCGATCAGCGCGGCGTCGACCTGGAGCAGCGGCTCGCCGCCGGTCAGCACCGCGTAGCGGTTGGCATTGGATGCCGTCCATTGCGCGGCGATAGTGTCGGCTAGTTCCGCGGCCGAGCCGTAGCGGCCGCCGAGCGTGCCGTCGGTGCCGACGAAATCCGTGTCGCAGAACTTGCAGGTCGCATCCATGCGGTCCGCCTCGCGCCCGCTCCAGAGGTTGCAGCCGGCAAAACGGCAGAACACGGACGCGCGCCCGGCATGGGCGCCTTCGCCTTGCAGGGTCAGGAAGATTTCCTTGACCGCGTAACTCAATCGTCTCTCCTCAACCTGTCAGACTTGCAGGGCCCGGATCTGCCGCAGCGCCTCGCCGGCGGCCATCGCCGCGGTCATGGCGACATTGAGCGACCGCAGCCCCGCCTTGATCGGAATCACCAGCCGCGCATCGGCGGCCTCGACCACCGCGTCGGTGACGCCGGCGCTCTCGCGTCCGAATAGCAGGATGTCCGACGTCTGGTAACGGAAATCGCGATAGTCGGTGGCGCCCTTGGTGGTGAACAATAGCAGGCGGTAGCCGTGCAAGGCGCGCCAGTCCTCGAATGTCTGCCAGGAGTCGTGCCTGACGATGCTGACATGGCCGAGGTAGTCCATTCCCGCCCGGCGGAACGCGCGGTCGGAGACCGGGAACCCCGCGGGCTCGATGATGTGGGCGGCCAGTCCCAGGCAGGCGCAGAGCCTGAGAATCGTGCCCGTGTTCTGGGGGATGTCGGGTTGGAAAAGCGCTATCTGCATCATGGGCGACGGGTTGGTTGCGGGGCGGAAATGTCTCAATAAAACATCGCCTGCCCGGGAATTCGTGCATTGCACGCTCCCGCGCCGATAGCGGGCTTGCGCTCGCCCGGCAAGGGTGCCAATAGAACGATTCTGGACTGCTGTTTCGCCTGTTTAGAGGTGGATGAGCGAAGTTCTGCCGCCGCGGGGGGCCGCGGGCGCCGGCAGCCTTTCCGGGGACCTCATGGGCGCCCCCTGGAGCGGTTCCACCGGCTGCACAAGAAGAAAGGGTTGGAATCGTGACGACAGCGTCTTCGGCGGACCATCCGACACGCCGTGATTTCTTATTCGTTGCAACCGGGGCAGCTGCAGCAGTGGGGGGCGCAGCCGCGCTCTGGCCCTTCATCTCCCAAATGAATCCTGACGCCTCGACCATCGCCGCAGGTGCGCCGATCGAGGTCGATCTCAGCCCGGTCGCCGAAGGGCAGGACATCAAGGTGTTCTGGCGCGGCAAGCCGATTTACATCAGCCACCGCACCAAGAAGCAGATCGACGAGGCGCGCGCCGTCAACGTGGCGAGCCTGCCCGATCCGCAGACCGACGAGGCCCGGGTCAAGTCTGGCCACGAGCAGTGGCTGGTCGTGATCGGCATCTGCACCCATCTCGGTTGCATCCCGATCGCTCATGAAGGCAGCTACGACGGCTTCTTCTGCCCCTGCCATGGTTCGCAGTACGATTCGTCCGGCCGCATCCGCCAGGGGCCCGCGCCCGCGAACCTGCCGGTGCCGCCGTACCAGTTCGTTTCCGACACCAAAATCCAGATCGGCTGAGCCTCGGACCCTCGTCCGAAGCTTCGCGCCGTCTCGTCGTACTATTTCCTCAGGATCGCATCATGAGCGGACCATCCGACTACCAGCCGAGCAATCCGGCCCTGCAATGGATCGAGCGGCGCCTGCCGATCTTCGGCCTCATGCACTCGTCGTTCGTCGCCTATCCCACCCCGCGCAACCTGAACTATTGGTGGACCTTCGGCGCCATCCTCTCCTTCATGCTGGGGATGCAGATCCTGACCGGCGTGATCCTGGCGATGCACTACACGCCGCACGCCGATCTCGCCTTCAAGTCGGTCGAGCTGATCGTCCGTGACGTCAACTACGGCTGGCTGCTGCGCAACATGCACGCGGTCGGCGCCTCGATGTTCTTCGTCGCGGTCTACGTCCATATGTTCCGCGGCCTTTACTACGGGTCGTACAAGGAGCCGCGCGAGGTGCTGTGGATCCTCGGCGTCATCATCTACCTGCTGATGATGGCGACCGGCTTCATGGGTTACGTGCTGCCGTGGGGCCAGATGAGCTTCTGGGGCGCCACCGTCATCACCAATTTGTTCTCCGCCATTCCCTATGTCGGCGAGAGCGTCGTGACGCTTCTCTGGGGCGGATATTCGGTCGGCAACCCGACGCTGAACCGCTTCTTCTCGCTGCATTACCTGCTGCCGTTCCTGATCGCGGGCGTCGTGGTGCTCCATGTCTGGGCGCTGCACGTCGCCGGCCAGAACAATCCTGACGGCGTCGAGCCGAAGACGGAAAAGGACACGGTGCCGTTCACGCCGCATGCCACCATCAAGGACATGTTCGGCGTGGCCTGCTTCATGCTGCTCTACGCGTGGTTCATCTTCTACATGCCGAACTATCTCGGCGACGCCGACAACTACATTCCGGCGAACCCGGGCGTGACGCCGCCGCACATCGTGCCGGAATGGTATTACCTGCCGTTCTACGCCATCCTGCGCTCGATCCCGAACAAGCTCGCGGGCGTCATCGCGATGTTCGGGGCGATCATCATCCTGTGCTTCCTGCCCTGGCTGGATGCCGCCAAGACGAAGTCGTCGAAGTATCGCCCGCTCGCCAAGCAGTTCTTCTGGATCTTCGTCGTGGTCTGCATCCTGCTCGGCTATCTCGGCGCGCAGCCGCCGGAAGGCATCTACGTCGTTGCCGGCCGGGTCCTGACGGTCTGCTACTTCGCCTACTTCCTGATCGTGCTGCCGCTGCTCTCGCGCATCGAGAAGCCGCGGCCGGTGCCGAACTCGATCTCGGATGCGGTCCTGGCCAAGACCGGGAGCAGGTCGACGCCGATGGTCTCGACCGCGATCATGCTGGCGCTCGCCGGTTCGTTGTTCGCGGGCTCGATCGACAGTGCGAAGGCGTCCGAAGGCAGCGACACGCCTCCGGGCAACAAATGGTCGTTCTCGGGCCCTTTCGGTAAGTTCGATCGTGGCGCGCTGCAGCGCGGCCTGAAAGTCTACAAGGAAGTCTGCTCCAGCTGCCACGGCCTGTCCTACATCGCCTTCCGCAACCTCGCCGAAGCAGGCGGACCAGGCTATTCAGTGGCGCAGGCGGCAGCCTTCGCTTCCGAGTACAAGGTCAAGGACGGCCCGAACGATGCGGGTGACATGTTCGAGCGTGCGGGGCGCCCGGCGGATTATTTCCCGTCGCCGTTCCCGAACGAGCAGGCCGCGCGTGCGGCGAACGGCGGCGCTGCGCCGCCCGACCTCTCCCTGATCACCAAGGCGCGCTCGTATAAGCGCGGCTTCCCCTGGTTCATCATCGATTTCTTCAGCCAGTATCAGGAGCAGGGCCCGGACTACGTCGCGGCGGTGCTTCAGGGCTACGAAGACAAGGCGCCGGAAGGCGTGACCATCCCGGAGGGCTCTTACTACAACAAATACTTCCCCGGCCACGCCATCAAGATGCCGAAGCCGCTGAGCGATGGCCAGGTCACCTTCGACGACGGCTCGCCCGCCACAGTGGCGCAATATGCCAAGGACGTCACCACGTTCCTGATGTGGACCGCAGAGCCGCACATGGAAGCACGCAAGCGCCTCGGATTTCAGGTTTTCGTGTTCCTGATCCTATTCGCGGGTCTGATGTACTTCACCAAGAAGAAGGTCTGGGCCAGCTCCCACTGAGCGGCGTAAGACGAGAAATGAAGAAGCCCCCGCAAGGGGGCTTTTTTGTTGGCGTCGCCGGTGTCCCGGACGCGCTGCAGCGTGCAAGGCTGCTGCGCAGAGCCGGGACCCAGCGTGCTCGCCGCTGGGCCCCGGATCAGCAACGCGCCACGCCGCACTGGACGATGCTTTCGCATCGCCAGGGGCGCGCTGCATTGCATCCGGGGCACGAGAGTGTGTTGTTTGGCGCGATTGCCTATCTGCCGCTCACCCGCCAAAATGCCGCCAATCGCTCCCCCAAAACTCATCGGAGGACACCATGGGAACCGCTATCACCTTCAAGCGCCCGGACGGCAAGGACGCTTCGGGCTATCTCGCCAACGCCGCGCGCGGCAACGCGCCGGGCGTGGTCGTGATCCAGGAATGGTGGGGGCTGTCGGACCAGATCAAGGGCCTGTGCGACCGCTTTGCGCTGGCCGGTTTCGATGCGCTGGCGCCCGATCTCTACAAGGGCAAGGTGGTGCCGTATCACGATACGGATTCCGCCAACAAGGAAATGAACTCGCTCGACTTCATGGACGCCACCACGCAGACCGTGCGCGGCGCCGCGCAATACCTGTCGCGCAACGGCGCCAAGGTCGGCCTGACGGGCTTCTGCCTCGGCGGCGCCGTCACCATCATCGGCGCGACCAAGATTCCGGAGCTCGCGGCCGGCGTCGTGTTCTATGGCATCCCGCCCGAGCAGGCGGCCAAGCCCGCCGACGTCAAGATCCCGCTCCAGGCCCATTTCGCCAACAAGGACGATTGGTGCACGCCGGAGCTGGTCAATGGCTTCGAAAAGGCCATGAAGGCCGCGGGCAAGTCGCTCGAGCTATTCCGCTATGACGCCGAGCACGCGTTCGTCAACGAGCAGCGCCAGGCCGTGCACGACCGAGAAGCCGCCGAGCTCGCCTGGGGCAGGGCGACGGAGTTTTTCCGGAAGCATCTAGGGTGATAGTGCCCGCGACGGCGCCACGATTTCGGTGTCGTCCCGGCCTAGCGCGCAATTGCGCGCGGGGGGCCGGGACCCATAACCACAGGATTTTGTGGTTACGGGAAATGTCACTCCGAGTCTTCGCCAAACTCCATCCTGTGGTTATGGGCCCCGGATCGGCGCTTCGCTTGTCCGGGACGACGAGCTCTGGGAGGAATGGCCAAACCCTTGACGCCGCCTCCCGGCCATGGTGAGTATCGCCCCATGAGCACCGCCGTCCGCCCAGCCCGTCTTTGGTGGCGCACCTCCTAACGAGGTGGCCGGTGCGATTTTCCTTTCCCAAATCGTCTGAGGTCGCCAACGCAGTGCGGCGGCCTGATCGTTTGTCCTGTGTGGCGTTCCCTCGGCAAGTTTCGTAAGAGGACGACATGAACAGGACAGTCTTTGCCCTCCCGGCCCGAAGCGACTATGTGACCCGCGCAGGACTTGCGATCACGCGCGTGGCCGAGCAGTTTACCGGCGGCGCCAACCGGCTCGACGATCTCATCAGCCTGCTCGACCGCCGCCGCGGCGTGGTGCTGTCCTCGGGCACGACCGTGCCCGGCCGCTACGAGAGTTTTGACCTCGGCTTCTCCGATCCGCCGCTCAAGCTCGAGACCACTGGCGTCAATTTCAAGCTGGAAGCGTTGAACGCGCGCGGGCAGGTGCTGATCGCCTTCCTCACCGACGTCCTGCGCGAACCCTGCGTGGTGATCTCCGAGAAGACCGCTTCGCGCCTGGCCGGCCACATCATCCGCGGCGACGCCCCGGTCGAGGAGGACCAGCGCACGCGCCGTGCCAGCGTGATGTCGCTGGTGCGTGATCTCGTTGCCGCCTTCTCCGCCAATGACGATGGGCTGCTCGGCCTGTTCGGCGCCTTCGCCTACGACCTCGTGTTCCAGATCGAGGATCTCGTACAGAAGCGCGCACGCGAGAGCGACCAGCGCGACATCGTGCTCTACGTGCCCGATCGCCTTCTTGCCTATGACCGCGCCACCGGCCGCGGCGTCGTGCTGAGCTACGACTTCGCCTGGAAGGGCAAGTCCACCGAGGGCCTGCCGCGCGAGACGGCCGAGAGCCCGTACCTGAAGACGCCGCGCCAAGGCTTTGCCGATCACGCGCCCGGCGAATATCGGGCCACGGTGGAG
>NZ_JALBGZ010001249.1:0-1033 GCF_023006515.1 Bradyrhizobium sp. PRIMUS42 | reverse complement strand
AACTGCCCGGTTCTCAACGGCTCGGGCGCCGGTGGTTCGGCGATGATCTCCGCCACAGGCTCGGGGCTGTCCGCCGCGATCGTCTCGCGCTCGCGTTCGAGCCGTTCGGACAATTGCCGCGCGAGCTCGTTGAACGCGCTGTTCTCGATCGGCGTCAGCGTCGGCGATCTCTGGTCACCTTGTGACCTGACATCGCCGTGCGGGCGGAACGGCACGACATTTGGAGGCGTTTCCAAGGGAGGCTCCACGGGCGTTTCCACTGGCGTGTCCGGTTCGGTTGGATGTGAATTCGCGTCGCTTGTGGGTTCGTGCAGTTCGGGTTCGGGTGTTGGCTCAGGCTCGGGTGCGGGCGGCTCGATCGGCGGAGGCGGCGGTTCGGCCAGCAGCTCGAAACGCCTGAGCGAATCGAGCCGGTTGAGGGCGTCGAGATCGCGGCAGACGCCGAAGCCTTTGAAGCCGGCGAAATTGCGCGACTGGTCGTAAGTTGGCAGGCCCGCGAGTTCGACCGGCAGAGGCGCGCCGCCGTCAGTCGGCCAGTTCACGGTGATCCCGGCCCAGGTGTCGTGGCTCGCCAGCGCCTGGGCGACGCGACCATCAGGGTCGAGCGAGAATGTTTCGGCGATCTCGCGCCAGGGGCGGCCGAATCCGGCGGCGGTGTGCGCGCCGATCAGGCGGATGAATTCGTCGGAGAGAAGCACAAAGCGGCCCTCTGCATCCATCTGCCAGAGGAAGCGCAGCGGATGCTGACGCGGTGCGGGCGGCTCTTGGCTCAACGAGGCTTGGCCCGACGGCGGCTCAACCATGCCTGGTGTGATCGGCGCAGCCTGCGGCGACACAATGGCTGCTGGCGGGTTTTCAACCGGAGTTTTGGCCGCCGCTTCGCCCGTCTGGTCGTGCGCCGGCTCTCGAACAGTCTCCTCGACCGCGTCCTGAATCGCTGCCGCTTGCTGCGGTTCGCCCGCGATCGTCGCGCTGGTCGCGGGCGCCTCGCCCGGCTCCGCGAACGCGTCGAACAAGGCGATGCCTTCGGGTG
>NZ_JALBGZ010001248.1:0-1043 GCF_023006515.1 Bradyrhizobium sp. PRIMUS42 | reverse complement strand
CCCACCCACAAGCCCGGCCCGCAGAAGGAGCGCGGCCGCCTGACGGTCGTCACCGCGCTCAATGCCGATGAGGTGCGCGAGCGTTCGATCGCCTCGTTCCGCCGCCGCACCCAGCGCCTGAAGGGCCACGCCTCGAACGAGCCGAAGGAAAAGCTCATCCGCGAGGTGGTCATTCCAGAAGCGATCACGATCCAGGAACTCGCCAACCGCATGGCCGAGCGCGCGGTCGACGTCATCCGCATGCTGATGAAGCAGGGCGCGATGCACAAGATCACCGACGTGATCGACGCCGACACTGCCCAGCTGATCGCCGAAGAGCTTGGCCACACCGTCAAGCGGGTTGCCGCGTCCGACGTTGAGGAAGGCCTGTTCGACGCCATCGACGATTCCACCGACACCGAGACACGCTCGCCTGTCGTGACCGTGATGGGTCACGTCGACCACGGCAAGACCTCGCTGCTCGACGCGCTCCGTCATGCCAACGTGGTCTCCGGCGAGGCCGGCGGCATCACCCAGCATATCGGCGCCTATCAGGTGGTGTCGCCCGAGAGCGGCAAGAAGATCACCTTCATCGACACGCCCGGCCACGCCGCGTTCACCGCGATGCGCGCCCGCGGCGCCAAGGTCACCGACATCGTCGTGCTGGTGGTCGCGGCCGATGACGGCGTGATGCCGCAGACGATCGAAGCCATCAACCACGCCAAGGCGGCGCGGGTGCCGATCATCGTTGCCATCAACAAGATCGACAAGCCCGACGCGAAGCCCGAGCGCGTGCGCACCGAGCTGCTCCAGCACGAGGTGCAGGTCGAATCGTTCGGCGGCGAAGTCGTCGACGTCGAAGTGTCCGCCAAGAACAAGACCAATCTCGACAAGCTGCTCGAGATGATCGCGCTCCAGGCCGACATTCTCGACCTCAAGACCAATTCGGAGCGTCCGGCCGAAGGCACCGTGATCGAGGCCAAGCTCGATCGCGGCCGCGGCCCGGTCGCGACCGTGCTGGTCCAGCGCGGCACGCTCCGGGTCGGCGACATCATCGTCGCAGG
>NZ_JALBGZ010001247.1:0-1045 GCF_023006515.1 Bradyrhizobium sp. PRIMUS42 | reverse complement strand
CGACGCTTGTTGGCGGGGTTGGCGATCCAGTCTTCGATCAGCGCGCGCGCATTCGCTCGTGTCAGCGCAGTGTCGGCGGCGCGCAAATGGCGCAGCCAACCGAAGCCGAGCAGCGCGACCTCCCAATCCTCCGACGGCGGCTCGAGATCGAAGATCGAGCGGCCGTGGCAATTGACGATCTTGCCGGCAAAGACGAAGCGGCCGGCATAGATTTCGGCGGCGCGGGTCGCATCCGCGGTGCGCAGGTCGTGCGGCGCGATGATCAGCCGGTCGGTGCGACCGGGCCAGACCCGCGACAGCGCAACGGAACCGCCGCTCGCGCGCGCGAGCATGTTCCGCGCGAAGCGGTTCATGACCAGCGTCGAGATACGTCTGCGTTGAGCGACCGACACGCCTTGCCTTGAAGGGGGAGAGGATTCCGACGAATCCCTATTAATCCCAAAATCGGCCGTCTTACACCACCTTGAACGTGTGAGAATCAGCGTCGGGGTCGCAAAATCCAGTGCAAAATCAGGATTTAACGAGCCGGGCTGCGAAAAATCCGTCAAGCCCGCCGAGCTTGGGATCGGCGTTCGGCAGATGACTGGGCAAAGTGCGCAGATCGCCTTCGGCGGTGATGACTTCGTCGAGGCCCGCGACCTCCGATGCCTCGATCGGGACGCGGCGAAGCGCAGGCTCTGCAGCCAGCAGCGTCGCCACTGCCTGCTCGCCTTCCTCAGGTTCCAGCGAGCAGGTGCAATAGACCAGCGTCCCGCCCGGCTTGAGCAGCGACACCGATTTTCGCAGCAGCCGCTGCTGAAGCGCGGTCATGGCGGTGACATCGGATTCCTGCCGCAGCCACGCCACGTCGGGATGACGGCGGATCGTGCCGGTCGAGGTGCAAGGCGCATCGATCAGAATACCGTCGAAGCCCTCGGTGGGGCCGGCCCATTCCACGGCGTCAGCAACGACAGTCTCGGCCTGGAGCGACAGCCGCGCCAGGTTTTCGCGCAGCCGCGCCACCCGGGCCGGCGAGCGGTCGATTGCCGTGACATGCGCGCCTGAT
>NZ_JALBGZ010001246.1:0-1051 GCF_023006515.1 Bradyrhizobium sp. PRIMUS42 | reverse complement strand
GACGGTGACTTGGGCCGCGCTTTCGAGCCGTGCCGCAAGCGCGTCCGGCGTCTCGGCCGCGCTGTCGTTGAACGAGTTGAGATAGACGGCCATCGCGCGGATGTCCTGATCGGGCAGGGCTTTGAGGTCCCTGACCACAGGCGCCATCGGACCGGCGGCAACGCCGTGATAGCGCGAATGGCCGGTGCGCAAATAGGTGAACAGTTCGTCCTCGCTCCACGGGATCGGCGCATGCGAGAGCGAGGTCAGCGGCGGCGCTTCCCAGCCCTCGGCGAAGCCGCCGGCCAGATAGGATTCGCGCTGCTCGGCGCCGAGCGCATTGCGCTGCGAGTGACAGCCGCTGCAATGGCCGAGGCCCTCCACGAGATAGGCGCCGCGATTCCATTGCTCGGATCTGGCGGGATCGGGCTTGAACTCTTTTGTCCGGTGGAACAGCGCGTTCCAGCCTGCGAGCAGCGGGCGAAGGTTGAACGGGAAGGCCAGTTCATTCGCCGGTGTCGTCGCGCGCACCGCAGGCTGTGCCATCAGGTAGGCGTACAGAGCCTGAAGGTCGGCCTCGCTGGTCTTCGCGAAATGCGTGTAGGGAAAGGCGGGGTAGAGCTGGCGGCCGTCGCGATGCAATCCATCGCGCATCGCCCGTTCGAAGGCGGGATAGGACCAGGCACCGATGCCGGTCTCGACGTCGGGCGTGATGTTGGTGCTGTGGATGATGCCGAACGGCGTTTCCAGCGCGCGGCCCCCGGCGTTGAGCACACCATTGATCGTGGTGTGGCACTCCGCGCAATTGCCGAGCGCGGCAAGTTGCTGGCCGCGCGCGATGGTCGCCGCGGAATAAACTGATGCGTCGGGGCGTGCGATGGGCGCAATCGCCCGTCCGGGCAGAAGCGCGGCGCCGATACCGATCGCGGCGGTGCAGACGGCCGCAATCGTCGTGAAGATGCCGACGCGTTTGGCGAATGGATTTTCCCAGATGCGGGACGGCTGCGGCGCGGCGGGCGCGGGCAACGCTTGTGGCGTCGCAGGCATCCCGCCGTGCAGCCCCTTCAGGATG
>NZ_JALBGZ010001245.1:0-1053 GCF_023006515.1 Bradyrhizobium sp. PRIMUS42 | reverse complement strand
AGGCCGACGCCTATGGCTGCGGCGCCGCCGAGGTCGCGCGTGCGCTGAGCAAGGCCGGCTGCAAGACCTTTTTCGTCGCCACCATCGAGGAGGCGCGCAAGGTGCGCGCGGCCGTCCCGGAGCCAACGATCTATGTGCTCGGCGGCTATTTCCAGAACACCGGCGAGCACTACGCCAAGATCAATTGCCGCCCGGTGATCGGCGACCTCAACGAGCTCGCCGAGTGGGACGTGTTCTGCCGTCGCACCGGCTGGAACGGGGGCGCGGCGGTTCACATCGACACCGGCATGAACCGACTCGGCCTCACGCTCTCCGAAGCGCAGGCCATCATCCCCCGCATCAACGCCGGCGATCACGGCATCACGCTGGTCATGAGCCATCTGGTCTCGGCCGAGCAGCTCAACAGCCCGGTGAACGCCAAGCAGCTCGCGGCCTTCCGCAGCATCGCCAGCGAATTCTCCGGCGTACCGGCGGCGCTCGCCAATTCCTCCGGCATCTTCCTCGGCGCGCCGTTCCAGTTCGACATGGTGCGGCCGGGGGCTGCGCTCTACGGTGTCAACCCGACACCGGAGGCCGACAATCCGATGCTGCCGGTGGTCGATCTCAAGGCGCGCATCGTGCAGACCCGCACCATCGAGCGCGGCGAGAGCGTCGGCTATGGCGGCACCTGGACCGCGCGGCGGCCGACGAAACTGGCGATCATCGCAGTCGGTTATGCCGACGGCTATTTCCGCGCCGCCAGCTCCAATGACGGCACCCGCGGCGCCGAGGTCATCGTTGCCGGCAAGCGCTGCCCAGTCGCCGGCCGCGTCTCGATGGATCTCATCGCGATCGACATCACCGATCTACCGCCGAATGCGGCGCGGCGCGGCCATATGGTGACGCTGCTCGGCGAGGGCATCACCGTCGACGAGCTCGCGCATCATTTCGGCACCATCGGCTACGAGGTGCTGACCAGCCTCGGCCACCGCTATGCCCGGCTCTATAAGGGCGGCAATGTGGAGGAGCCGTTGGTCAAGCCGGCAGCCGCGACCGGAGCCGAACAGCCTCCCT
>NZ_JALBGZ010001244.1:0-1053 GCF_023006515.1 Bradyrhizobium sp. PRIMUS42 | reverse complement strand
CCGCTGGAGCGCCGCCTGATGCACGTCGCCGCCACCATGGCCTGCCACGGCTCGGTGCGCGCCGGCCGCAGGCTCAGGCCCGAGGAGATGAACGCCCTGCTCCGCGAGATGGAGGAGACGCCGAACTCCGGCCAGTGCAATCACGGCCGTCCGACCTATGTCGAGCTGAAGCTGACCGACGTGGAGAAGCTGTTCGGACGGAGGTGACGGTGCCGTAATCGCGCTGCCGTAGGGTGGGCAAAGGCGCAACGCGCCGTGCCCACGATCTCCCGCCTTCGCTCTTCGAGCTACGGCGGACAAGTCGCTTTGCCCACCCTACGGCAGCGAGACTGTCGGGCAGCGATGGGCTTCGTAGGGCGGGTTAGCGCAGCGTAACCCGCCTCTTCTGCATCTGCCGAGATGATGGCGGATTACGCTGCGCTAATCCGCCCTACGCAAAAACACGAACTCCGTATCGTCGTACGCCCGACGCTCCAGCTCCTCGAAACCCTCCGGCACCACGAATTGCGCGGCCTTGGCCTCCTCGACAACCAGCAGCGCACCGGGGGTAAGCCAGCCGCCATCGCGCAAGCTCACGAACGCCTTCTCCGCAAGTCCCCTGCCATAGGGCGGATCGAGGAACACCAGCGAGAACGGTTCGACCGGATGCGCGGGCCCAAGATCGGTCGCGTCGCGGCGATAGACTTTTGTCACCCCGCCGAGGCCCAGCGATTCCACATTGTTACGCAGCAGCGCGCGGGCCTCGGCGCCATTGTCCACGAACAGCACGAATTTCGCCCCGCGCGAGGACGCCTCGATGCCGAGCGCGCCGGTACCGGCAAACAGATCGAGCACGCGCGCGTCCGGAATCGGATCGTCATAGGCGTGCACAAGGATGTTGAACACGGACTCGCGCAGGCGGTCCGCCGTGGGGCGGATGTCGCGCGAGGACGGTGAGGCGAGATTACGCCCCTTCAAGCGACCGCCGACGACGCGCAACTAGTCCTCCTTCGGCGTCAGGTCGCGCTTGCCGTGATAGCCGCGCTTGGGACGGCGCGGCGGGCCATAGCCGCT
>NZ_JALBGZ010001243.1:0-1054 GCF_023006515.1 Bradyrhizobium sp. PRIMUS42 | reverse complement strand
CACGGCGGCGGTGTCGGCCCGCATGATCCGGGGGCCCAGGGCCAGCCGCAGGATCCTGGGCTGCCGCAGCAGCAGGGCCCGTTCCTCTTCGGCAAAGCCGCCTTCGGGGCCGATCAGGACGTCGATACCCTGTCCGGCCGCCCGCGCGGCTTGAAGGCTCTGAACCGCGTTTTCAACCTCGGCCGCCTCGTCGCAGAAGATCAGCAGGCGGTCGGCCGGGCGCTGGCTGAGGAAACGCTCCAGCGGCACCGGTTCGGCGACGGTGGCGATGCTCAAAATGCCGCATTGCTCGGCAGCCTCGACGACATTGGCGCGCATTCGCTCGGTGTTGACCCGAGAGGCCTGGGTGAACCGGGTCAGAACCGGATGCAGGGCGGCGGCGCCCATTTCGATGGCCTTCTGGACCATGTAGTCGAGCCGGGCGTGCTTGAGCGGGGCGAAGACGTAAGCGAGGTCGGCAAGCCGGTCCTGCGGCCGGGTCTGCTGGAGAATGACGAGGCCGTCCGGCCGCTTGCGGCCTTCAATGGCGGCCTGCCACTCGCCGTCGCGGCCGTTGAACGCCAAAACCTCGGCCCCCGCGGCAAGCCGCAGCACATTGCCGAGATAATTGCTCTGGTCGCGGTCGAGCGTGACCCTGGCGTCCTGGGCCAGGGGAGCGTCGACGAACAGGCGGGGAGCGCGAAAATCGTGGGAAGGCATCGTTCAAAAGTCCAGTTTGGCGCCGTTATTAACCGAAAGCAGCCAATTCGGGGGTAAATATTGCCAAACCGGTGCGTCGGCGCGCCGCGCTCTTGCCCTATTCGGCGGGTTGTTAAGCGCCGGCGGGAATCGTAAAATCGCGAGCACGCTGGTTGCGCTTCAGTTTGGAAGACGCCGAACCCCGCAAGCTCCTGCCGGAGAGACTGTCTTGATGATCCGTCATTTGATGGTTCCGATCACTGCCGCCATGGTCACCCTGAGCGCCGCGGGCGCGTTTGCGCAAAGCGCCTTCCCGGCGCCGCTGCCGAACCAGGCCCCTACCAGTTCCGCGTTTCCCCCGGTGAACGGCTCGGCG
>NZ_JALBGZ010001242.1:0-1061 GCF_023006515.1 Bradyrhizobium sp. PRIMUS42 | reverse complement strand
CCGCATCCGCGTCCGAAACCGTCGCGGCCGCCGCCCGGCTCGCGACCTCCTGCGACAACGGATTGCGCCGCTCGAACACCTTGCCGCCCGTAGCGGCCTGATCCTGCCCGTTGATCAGAAGACTGACGTCCATGAGAACCTCCCTTGTGTTGATATTGGCGCCGGACCTAGCCGAGCAGCCGCGATTTGCTGGTTTCACGCGCGAAGCCGAGTGCGATCATCGCGGCGAGCGCGAGGGCGACGTAGTATCCAGTGATGGCGTAGGTCGAGCCGGTTTGCGCGAACAGGCTGGTGGCGACGAGCGGCGCGATGCCGCCGCCAAGTACGGTCCCGAACTGCTTGCCGATCGACACGCCGGTGAAGCGGATGCGGGTCGGAAACAATTCCGGGAAATAGCTGCCTTCGGTGCTGAACATCAACGGATGGATCACGCCAGCGGCCAGGATCAGCGCAAGCGTGATCAGCATCGTGTCGCGACTCGCGATTGCGCCGTAGAACACGAACATCGAGATCGTCGCGAGCACGACGCCGGCGAGGAACAGCCGCTTGCGTCCGATCCGGTCGGACCAGGCGCCGATGAGCGGCATGGCGACGAGACCGACGAGATTGGCGAACAGCACCGCCTGCGTGATGACGTCCTTCTGGACTCCGAGCTGTCGGGTCGCAAAGGAAATGGTGAAGATGGCCGTCAGGTAGAAATAGGAGGTCTGCGCCATTTCGGCGAAAAACACGATCAGGATTGGCCGCCAGTGCCCCCTCACCGCCTCGACGGCGGGCACGGCCTCAGTCTCCCCCACGGCGCGGAACGTCGCGCTCTCCTCAATACGCAGGCGCATGTAGATGCCAAGCGCAACGAGGACCGCGCTGATCAGGAACGGGACGCGCCAGCCCCACGACAGCAGATCCGCTTCTGGCAGCCGCGAAATTGTCAGTGCGGCAAACGAGGCGAGCACCACGCCGAGCCGGCCTGGGTAAGGATTTCGCGCGCCCGACAGGCTCAGCAGTTCCGCATTGGTCGACGTTGCCATGGTCAGCGCTTCGGCCGGCGTGTACCAGCGCGT
>NZ_JALBGZ010001241.1:0-1066 GCF_023006515.1 Bradyrhizobium sp. PRIMUS42 | reverse complement strand
AGACGCGCCTCGGCCGCGGCCTGCGTCACCACGATCCCTGCGCCGGCGTCCGACAGCATGTAGCCGAGACGCTCGACCGGATAGGCCGGGTCGAGCGGCAGGTAGGCCCCGCCCGCCTTCAGGATCCCCAACAGTCCGATCACCATCTCCGCGGAGCGCTCGACGCAGACGCCGACGATGCTCTCGGCGCCGACCCCGAGCCCGCGCAGATGATGCGCCAGCCGGTTGGCCCGCCGTTCGATCTCCGCGTAGCTCAGCTGGCGCCCGCCATCGATCACCGCGACCGCATCCGGCGTTCGCATGGCCTGCGCCGTCACCAGATCGTGCAGGCATGCCTCCGACGGATAGGCCGAACACGTCTCGTTCCACTCCTCCACCAATTGCCGCCGCTCCGCCTCCGGCAGCATCGCAAGCTCGGATAGTCGCGCGTCGGGATCGGCAGCAATCGCCTCCAACAGCACCCGCCAACGTTCCGCAAGGCGCTCGATCGTCGATACATCGTAAATATCCGTCGCGTATTCGAACGCGCCTTGCAGTCCGGTCACGGTCTCCCGCAGCCGCAGAGAGACATCGAATTGTGCCGGCGGGTCGTTGCGCGGCACACGGCTCGATCGCAGGCCAGCGAATTCGAAACCCTTCCCTCGATCAATATGCAACGCAAACATGGTCTGAAAGACGGGATGACGGGCGAGATCGCGCGCCGGCTGCAGCTCCTGCACAAGCCGCTCGAACGGCAGGTCCTGGTGCTCATAGGCGCCCAGCGCCGACTCCTTCACGCGCAGGAGCAGCTCGCGAAAGGTCGGATCGCCCGAAAGGTCCGTGCGCATCGCAAGCGTGTTGGCGAAGAAGCCGATCAGCCCTTCCAGCTCGCGCCGCGTCCGGCCCGCGATCGGCGTCCCCACCACCACGTCGTCCTGGCCGCTCCAGCGCGACAGCACCGCCTGGAAGCCCGCCAGCAGCACCATGAACAGCGTCGCGCCTTCCTGGCGCGCCAGCGCCCGGAGCTTCACCACCAACTCCGCATCGAGCGCGAGCGCCGAACGGCTGCCGCGGAAGCTCTGTAGCG
>NZ_JALBGZ010001240.1:0-1067 GCF_023006515.1 Bradyrhizobium sp. PRIMUS42 | reverse complement strand
TGCCCGCAGCGGCTTCACCAGAAAGCCGGTGAAGGCCGGCGACAGCTTTTCATGGCGCGAGCTCGACGTCAGCAGCACGAGACGCTGTGGCGCATGCGTGCGGGCCATTTCGCCCAGGCGGTCGGCCATGGCAGGGCCGATCGCACGATCGATCAGCACCGCGTGCCATGAGCGTTCGGGCAACAGCGCTTCGGCGACCGCCGCATCCACAACCATGCAGGTCTGGCCGCCCCAACGCTCCAGGCGCCGCGCGATCAGCGAGGCCTCGATGCCGTCGGCGACCAGAAGCATCGACTTGCCGGCGAGGTCGGGACTCGGAAAGGCCGTCTGTCCCGCGCTGGCTTGCGACGGCGGAAGCGGCACCGCGATCTCGAAGGTCGAGCCCTTGCCCGGCTCGCTCGTGAGCGTGATCCGGCCGCCCATGCGCCTTGCGATGCGCTCGCTGATGGAAAGGCCGAGCCCGGTGCCGCCATAGGTGCGGGCGATGCGCTCGTCGGCCTGCTCGAACTCGCGGAAGATGCGTTGCTGTGCTTCCGGTGCGATGCCGATGCCGGTGTCGCGGACCAGGAAGCTGATCTCGTTCGGCCAAATGCCGGGTTCGACGATCAGCGCGACGCCGCCGTTGCTTGTGAACTTGATGGCGTTGCCGGCGAGATTGAGCAGCACCTGGCGCAGCCGGGCGGCGTCGCCGACGACTTCAAGCGGCAGGCGCTCGTCGACATAGGCCGCGATCTCGAGCTGCTTTGCCTGCGCGCGCGGCGCGAGCAGCTCTGTGATCTCCTCGACCAGGGTCGAGAGCGCGAACGGGCGTTGCTCGAGATCGAGCTTGCCCGCCTCGATCTTGGAATAGTCGAGCAGCTCCTCGATCAGCGCCATCAGGGCTTCGCCTGACGTCTTCACCGCTCTGGCGTAGGTCGTCTGTTCCGGCGTCAGCGTGGTGTCGAGCAACAGGCCGCCCATGCCGATGATGCCGTTCAGCGGCGTGCGGATCTCGTGCGAGGCCATGGCGAGAAAGCGCGATTTGGCGCGGTTGGCGGCGTCGGCCTGGTCGCGCGCGTCGGACAGCG
>NZ_JALBGZ010000123.1:0-11712 GCF_023006515.1 Bradyrhizobium sp. PRIMUS42 | reverse complement strand
CGACGCCGCCACCGGCCTGCTCGACCTGCGCCGGCTCGGCGACATGCTCGCCCGTATCCACGGCCGCATCACGCACCGGGAACTCGATCGCATCTCTCCGCTCGCGGTGCCCGTGATGCTGGAAATCGGCCGCGAGTCAGTTTATGGCGAAGCTGCAGACGAGCTCCTGGCGGAAGCCGCCGATGAGCTCGTCAAAGAGGCGATGGGATAAGAGCAGGTTCGGACGTGACGATTGGCGCGCAGGTTTCAGGAGATGTCGACGACATGCGCGTGTCCAGAGTCACCATCAGCGATGTGACCTTTGCCGCCGATCTCTCCGGCGCGCTGTTCTGGGAAGAGCAGCGCCTGCTGGTCGTCTCCGACCTGCATCTGGAAAAAGGGTCCAGCTTCGCCATGCGCGGCGTGCTGCTGCCGCCTTACGACACCATCGCGACGCTCGGCCGTCTCGCTGCTGTCATCTCCCGCCATGATCCACGCGTCGTCATCGCGCTCGGCGACAGCTTTCACGATCGCAGGGCGCATGAGCGGTTGTCGCCGGACGACCGCGATGCCGTCGCCGCGCTTCAGACCGGCCGCGACTGGATCTGGATCTCCGGCAATCACGATCCCATGCTGCCGCGCGATCTCGGCGGCACCGTCGCCGAAGAAGTCGCGATCGGCCCGATCACCTTCCGTCATGAGCCCACGGGTGCGCGCGGCGAGATCGCTGGGCATCTTCATCCCAAGGCGCGCGTCTCCACACGCGGCCGCTCGATGGAGCGCCGCTGCTTCGTCTCCGACGGGATGCGCGCGGTGATGCCGGCGTTCGGCGCCTATGCCGGCGGCCTCAGCATCCGCGACGTGGCATTCGCAAAGATCTTTCCGACCAATGGTTTTGTCGCCCATCTGCTGGGCGACCGCCGCGTTCACGCCATTGCGGCCTCGCGCTGCTATTGAGACCGGCCGAAATTAGGACAGCCCTACGTTCGGTAGTTTTCCGGAATCGCCCAAGCCCCGTTGCCGGTTCTAACGTCAGGCTTGCCGGGGCTGGAATTTCGGATCCCGAACAAGATTGTAACCGGCAAGGGGCCGCTGCGAGGCGGCCCCTTTCGATTCCGGCGATCCAAAGCGGGCTTAGGAGGATCGTTACCGAATTCGGAACAAATTAAGAACACTTTAGCAAGTCTTTGATATATCATTGTGATTCGGCGCGTTGCCGACACAATATCTAGCGTCTGTCAGACTTTGCGAGGACTACATGTCCACCATCGCCTTCGATCAATTTGCCCTCACCCGGATCGCCGATTTCGCGCGCTCGCTGTCGCGGCTGCATCAGGCCGCGCGGCGCCAGAGGATCGACGACGACCAGTTCGACCGCGAATTCAACGCGGTGTGCCAGTCGATCTGGGGCTACACCATCGACGACGTCAGCGACGAGCTGTTCTCGACCGAGGATCATCTGTTTCTCGACACGCTGGACGAAGCGCATGCGCGCATCTTCGCGGCCGAGCGGGGCTACGACCTCGTTGGTGATCAGGGCATGCTGACGGATTGGTGGGGCTTCTGCTGGATGATCCTGGCCGAGAAGCGCGGCCTCCTGACGCCGGACAACCGCGCCGCCGCGCGCGCGGCGATCGAGGAGAAATATCTGGCGGCGCCGAACGTGATCGGGGTGATCATCGGACGCTAGTCTCGTGCCCCGGACGCAGCGCAGCGCTACGCGCTGCACCGCGTCCGGGACACGAGAGCGAACTAATCCAATCCCGCGCGCTTCGCCGATTTCTGCGCCGCCGCCTTCGGCACCGTCACGTCAGGCAGCGTCTCACGGACGATCTCCGCAGCCGGCGCATCTGCCGACACCGTCTCTGCCCGCACCGGCGCCACCTTCATCTCGCCGAGCCTCGCGCGGACCTGGGCGGTGAGGCCGGGATAGGAGGCAACCGGGGTGAAGTCCGCCGCCTGGTCGTTGCCGACGCGGATGCCGGTATAGGCGACGAGCCCATCGGTGGTGGCGATCACGTCGCCGGCTTTCAGCGAGGAGTCCAGCGCGAGATCGACCGGGGCAAGGCCGACCGGCTCGCGGCCGTTGCAGGTGCAGTCGGCGCGCAGCGCCTTGCGGTAGGCGAACGCGTTCTCGCTGTCCGCGTAGCGCTCGCCGGTCTGCGAAGCGGCACCGTCGATCGAGGAGCCGAAATAGACCTTGGTCGCGGCGGCGGGACAGAACGCCTGACACATCTGTGCCGGCGAGGCGAGGCCGCGCATCAACGGAAAATATTTTCCGTCGCAGCTGCGCACGCAGAAGGCCGGGCCCGAACCGCCTGCCGCGGCTGACCGCGTCGGCGGCACGTATTGCGGGGTTGCGGCATTTTGCTGGCCGGTGAAGGGATCGGCGTAGGAGCTCGCCTGTTGCGGCACCTCGCGCTGCGGCCGCTGCTGTTGCATGCCGCCAAAGAAAAAGTCGAACAGGCCTTCGGCCGAAACCGGGGCGGGAGCCGCAAGCAGCGGTGCTCCAAGGGTGGCGGCTACGAGCATCGCGCGACGCCGCCGGCGCGCATGGGACAGGACTGTACGCAACGCTCACTCCACCCGACGCTACTGAACCGGCTGGGACCCAGGGGGTCTCAGCACATGATTCACCATAAGGCGGGATGGTAAATGAGCGGTTGAGGAGTGGTTCGGAACGAAGCGGGCTTTCGTCATGGCCGGGCTTGTCCCCGCCATTCACGATCTTCGTGCGGCAAAGACGTGGATGCCCGGGTCAAGCCCGGGCATGACGGCGGAGAGCGTTTCGCCGCATCACGCCTTCAAGAACTCCGACGCCTTGTACAGCGAGCGGAACGGCAGGCCGGCCGCACCGAACGTATCGGTGGCGCCTTCCTCGCGGTCGACCATGGTCAGCACCAGCACCACTTCGGCGCCGGTCTCGCGCACCGATTCCACCGCCTTCATCGCGGAGCCGCCGGTGGTGGTGACGTCCTCGACGATCACGACGCGCTTGCCCTCCAGCGTCTCGCCTTTCGGCAGGCCTTCGATCGCGAGCTTGGCGCCGTGCTCCTTCGGCTTCTTGCGCACGAAGAAGGCTGCGATCGGATGGCCCTTGATCCAGGAGATCTGCGCCAGCGCGCCGGCGAGCGGCACCGCGCCCATCTCGAGGCCGCCGATGAAATCGAGATTGTCGTCCTTCAGCGCCTCATAGGTCAGCTCGGCGAGCAGGGTCGCCCCCTCGGGGTCGAGCATGGTCGGCTTGAGGTTGAAGTAGAAATCGCTCTTGCGGCCCGACGCGAGCGTCACCTCGCCGCGGCCGAAGGAGCGCCGGCGGATGATTTCGAACAGGCGGGCGCGGGAGGCAGATTTCGACACGGCGGTCCCTCGAACAGCATTTTAGAGGAGGCGGAATTTATCCGCGACGGCCGCGACATTCCAGAGGGGGCGTCCCTCGTCAACAGGGATCGGCCATCCCGGACCGCCGGTTGTGGGGACGCGACCTTCTGAAGTAGTTGAGAGCCCAAGTCGGGGCACGACGCCTCCTCGGGAAGGACATGGGAATGACCATCGAGCTGCACACCTGGAACACGCCGAACGGCCGCAAGATCTCGGTCGCGCTGGAGGAGATGGGGCTCTCCTACAAGGTGGTCCCGGTGAACATCGCCAAGGGCGAGCAGATGGCGCCGGGGTTCCTCAAGCTCTCCCCGAACAACAAGATCCCCGCGATCGTCGACCCCGAGGGGCCGGACGGCAAGCCCGTCAGCATCTTCGAATCGGGCGCGATCCTGCTCTATCTCGGTGAAAAGACCGGCAAATTCCTGCCGAAATCCCTCAGCGCCCGTATCCCCGTCTACGAATGGCTGATGTGGCAGATGGGCGGCTTCGGCCCGATGCCCGGCCAGGTGCACCATTTCATCGCGCTCGAGAACGAGCAGGACCGTGCCTACGGCCTGAAGCGCTACATGGCGGAGACGCGCCGGCTCTACGGCGTGCTCGACCGCCGCCTGGAGGGGCGCGACTTCGTCGCCGGCGACCTCTCGATTGCCGATTTTGCGATCCTGGGCTGGGCCTGGCGCCATCCTCGCCACAAGGTTGAGCTGGCCGACTTCCCCAACGTCAAGCGCTGGTATGAGGCCCTGATGGCCCGTCCGGCCGTGAAGCGGGGCATGGACGCGAAGCTGGATTAGCCTGCCGGCGCCTCGTGCCCCGGACGCGACGCAGCGCGTAAGCGGTGCGGCGCAGAGCCGGGGCCCATGCCTCGGCGATCTCGTTGTTGGCCTGCTGGGTCCCGGCTCTGCGCAGCAGCGCAAGAGCGCTGCAGCGCGTCCGGGACACGAGCGCGGCTTGTGGCGTCAGCTACACCTTCTTCGCTTCGACCGCCATCCGCACCGCGAGACCCGCCAGCACCGTGCCCATCAGCCAGCGCTGCACCAGCATCCAGCTCGGCCGGTTCGCCAGGAACAGCGCGATCGATCCGGCCGCGAGCGCGATCATCGCATTCACGCTGACGCTGATCGCGATCTGGATCGCCCCGAGCACCACCGATTGCGCCAGCACGCTGCCGGCGGCGGGATCGATGAACTGCGGCAACAGCGCCAGATAGAGCATCGCGATCTTCGGGTTGAGCAGGTTGGTGACGAAGCCCATCGCGAACAATTTGCGCGGGCTGTCGATGGCGAGCTGTTTCACCTGGAATGGCGAGCGCCCGCCCGGTTTCACCGCCTGCCACGCAAGCCACAACAGATAACCCGCACCGGCGAAGCGCAGCGCGTCATAGGCAAAGGGAACGGCGAGCAAGAGCGCCGTGATGCCGAACGCCGCACACAGCATGTAGAACACGAAGCCGAGTGCCACGCCACCGAGCGAGACGATGCCGGCCGCAGGCCCCTGCGTGATCGAGCGCGAGATCAGGTAGATCATGTTCGGCCCGGGCGTGAGCACGAGGCCGAGGCAGACGAGGGCGAAGCCGAGCAGGGCGGAGGTGTGGGGCATGGGTGAACCGGTGCGGGGACGGCACCGGTTCTAATATGCGCGGCGAAGCGGGGCCACCACGCAATTGCTCGGAGGACAATTGAGGTCCCCGCATATCACCCAGCGTCGTCCCCGCGAAAGCGCGCCTTCGGGGGGACGACACCGAGTGTGTGGCGGCGGCGAACGCAAGCAGGGAGGGGTGAAGAGAGCGCTAATGCGCCTCGTCCCAGTTGTTCGCCGCGCGCGCGTCGACATGGAGCGGCACCGAGAGCAGCACGGCCGGGAACGGCGCGTCCTGCATGACGTGCTGCACGACGGGGAGCGTCGCCTCGACCTCGGCGTCCGGCACCTCGAAGATCAATTCGTCATGGACCTGCAGCAGCATTTGCGCCGACAACTTCTTTGCGGCGAGGGCATCCTCGACCCGCGTCATGGCGCGGCGGATGATGTCGGCCGCGGTGCCCTGGAGCCGCGCGTTGATCGCGGCGCGCTCGTTGAAGGCGCGCACCGAGGCGTTGGACGCCTTGATGTCGGGATAGTGCATCTTCCGGCCGAACAGCGTGGTGACGTAGCCGTGGCTCCGGCAGAAATCGCGTGTCTCGTCCATGTAGGCGCGGATGCCGGGGAAGCGCTCGAAATATTTCTTGATATAGGCCGAGGCCTCCTCGCGCGCGATGCCGAGCTGGTTGGCGAGGCCGAACGCCGAGATGCCGTAGATGATGCCGAAATTGATCGCCTTGGCGCGGCGGCGGATTTCGCTCGGCATGCCCTTGATCGGCACGCCGAACATTTCCGACGCGGTCATGGCGTGAATGTCGAGCCCGTCGCGGAACGCCTGCTTCAGCACGGGAATGTCGGCGATCTCCGCGAGCAGCCGCAGCTCGATCTGCGAATAGTCGGCCGACACCAGCTTGTGCCCTGATGTCGCAATGAAGGCACGGCGGATCTTGCGGCCGTCCTCCGTGCGCACCGGGATGTTCTGGAGATTCGGCTCGTTCGACGACAGCCGGCCCGTCGTGGTTGCTGCCAGCGCGTAGGTCGTGTGCACGCGATGGGTCTGCGGATTGACATAGGTCGGCAGCGCGTCGGTGTAGGTCGATTTCAGTTTCGAGACCTGGCGCCACTCCAGGATCTTTCGCGGGAAGTCGTGGCCCTGCTCGGCGAGCTCGTCCAGCACCTGGGCGGTGGTCGACCATGCGCCGGTTTTCGTCTTGGTCCCGCCTGACAATCCCATCTTGCCGAACAGGATGTCGCCGATCTGCTTGGGACTGCCGACATTGACCGGCTCGCCCGCGATCTCCTGGATCTCGGCTTCGACGCGCGCCGCCGTCTGGGCAAAGTCGCCGGAAAGACGCGACAGCACCTGGCGGTCGATCGAGATGCCGCGCCGCTCCATGCGCGCCAGCACCGACACGAGCGGCCGCTCCAGCGTCTCGTAGACCGCGGTCATGTGCTCGGCAACGAGGCGCGGCTTCAGCACATGCCAGACACGCAAGGCGACGTCGGCACCTTCGGCCGACAGCGCCGCAGCCTTGTCGATCGGTACCTGGTCGAAGGTGATCTTGCCCTTGCCGCTGCCGAGCAGCTCGTTTTCCTTGAGCATGGCATGACCGAACCAGCGCTCCGACAGCGAGTCCAGCGCATGCGAGCCGCGTCCTGCATCGAGCACGTAGGAGATCAGGAGCGCATCGTCGGTGTTGCGCAAGGTGATGCTGTGCTGCGCCAGCATCACGGCGGTGAATTTGACGTCGAAGCCGATCTTGAGGATGCCTGATGATTCCAGCACCGGCCGCAACGCCTCGATCGCATCCGCATGCTTGACCTGGTCGGACGCAAGCCCGGCGTCGAACAAGCCGGCGCCGCCGCCGGACTGCTTGTGCGCCAGCGGCACGTAGCAGGCATCGTTCGGCGCCAGCGCCAGCGCGATGCCGCAGAGATCGGCCTGCATCGGATCGATGGAGTTTGCCTTGATCTCGATCGCGACATGGCCGGCATCGTGGATGCGCGCGACGAATGCGTTGAGCTCCTTGAGCGTCTTGATCGTCTGATACTTGCTCCGATCGACCGGGAGCTTGCGCATGGCGTTTTCGCGCGCCGCAGCCAGCGAGATCGGCGCGCCCTTCAGGCTGGCGCCCTTGTCGCCCTTGTCGCCGCCCGTTGCGCTCGCGGCAGGGGTGGCGAAGAGATCGCCGGAAGCCTCGGACGTTCTTGCTTTCGCTGCGCCGTCGCCGGCCCTGGCGCCGCTGCTGTTGCTCGCATCGGCATCGACATTGGCGGGATCGATCTGCGAATAGTCGGCGACGCGGCGCGTCAAGGTGGTGAATTCCATCGCCTTCAGGAAGGCAATCAGCTTGCGCGCATCGGGCTCGTGGACGGCGAGGTCGTCGAGCGGCACGTCCAGCTTGACCTTGTCGTCGAGCAGCACGAGTTTTCGCGAGATCCGCGCCTTCTCCGCGTTCTCGAGCAGCGCCTCGCGGCGCTTCGGCTGCTTGATCTCGCCGGCACGGAACAGCAATTGGTCAAGGTCGCCATATTCGGTGATCAGCTGCGCCGCGGTCTTGATGCCGATGCCGGGCACGCCGGGCACGTTGTCGGTGGAATCGCCGGCCAGCGCCTGCACCTCGACCACCTTGTTCGGCGGCACGCCGAACTTCTCGATCACCTCGGGGATGCCGATGCGGCGGTCCTTCATGGTGTCGTACATGGTGACGCAATCGGTCACGAGCTGCATCAGGTCCTTGTCGGAGGACACGATCGTCGCGCTCGCGCCGCGCTCGCACGCCTCGCGCACATAGGTCGCGATGAGATCGTCGGCCTCGAAGCCACCTTGTTCCAGGCAGGGCAGGTCGAAGGCGCGCACCGCTTCGCGGATCAGCGCGAATTGCGGGATCAGATCGTCGGGTGCCGGCGGCCGGTGCGCCTTGTATTCGGGATAGATCGCGTTGCGGAAGGTGACCTCCGACTTGTCGAACACGATCGCGAGGTGCGTCGGACGGTTGTCGGCCGGCATGTCGCGCAGGAGTTTCCACAGCATGTTGCAGAAGCCGAGCACGGCGTTGACCTGCAGTCCGTCGGACTTGCGGTTTAGCGGTGGCAGCGCGTGGTAGGCGCGGAAGATATAGGAGGAACCGTCGACCAGGAACACGTGGTCGCCCTTGCCGGCGGCCTTGGCTGCTACAGGTTTGGCAGCAGCTGTCGCGGCGGCGGGCTCGGCGTCGGCGGCTTTTGGCGCAGCCTTGGTGTCAGCTTTGGCGGAGGTCTTCGGGGAGGTTTTGGGCATGGCCGCAATGTATGAATTTTTGCGGGCTTTGACAGCCTTAGAAGGGGGATTTTTGGCTCGGCGACGCCACTATCCCCCACTGTCATTCCCCGCGAAAGCGGGGAATCCAGTACGCCGCAGCTTATCGGTCAATCACGATTGTCTCTGGAATACTGGGTCGCCCCGGTCAAGCCGGGCGACGACACGGAGGGTGCGGCTACTCCGCCGCCTGCAACCGCACGCCCGCCTTCTTCGGCGCAATCCAGAACGCATTGGGCCGTTCGAACAGGAAGCGGGCATTGAACAGCAAGGCGGCCCGCCAGATCGCGAGCGCACCGATTACTCCGGCTATGGTGACGATCAGCGATACCGTGCCGATATCGGGGATGATGCCGGTGCGCAGCAGCAGCGTCCGGGTCGCCGCCATCGGCAGGAAGAAGGCGAGATAGATCACGATCGAATGCTCGCCGCAGAAGCGCATGAAATTCATCCATTGGGCGCGTGCGAGCAGCGTGCCCATCGTGATGATCGCGCAGGCGCCGGCAAAACCGAGCACGAGCGAGACGATCTTCCATTCGCTGGCCCCCAGCACGACGAGGCCGGCATTGACCAACGCCCAGGTCGCGAGCGCTGCGAGCGCAAGCGCCGGATGCTTCCGCGCGCGGTCCGACAGCGCGAACACGTAAGGCGCGAACAGATAGCCCGAATAAAAATAGACGAAGCGCGAGCAGAACTCGTCGATGACGGTCCATCCCGTCGCGATGCGTGCCGTCTCCAGCGCGGCGGCAATGACCCAGATCGCGAGCGACGGAATCTTGCGTGTCAGTTTTGTGACGACGAAGAAGATCGGCAAGAGATAGATGAACCACAGCGTGCCGAACGGCTCGATGAAGGATTCGAGATACAACAGGCCAACGTGGTGCCAGCTCGTCTCCGCCGCGAAAGCGGGCGCCTTGAAGCCGAACTGGATTGTCACCCAGACGACATAGAAATAGACGAAATGCACCACCTTGCGGTCGAGATAGGTTCGCCAGTCCCGGTCGATCACCAGCGCCAGGAACAGGCCCGAGATCAGGAAGAAATCCGGCATCCGGAACGGCTTTGCGAAGGCGACGGCGACATGCATGAAACCGGTCTCGCCGGCGGCGAGCTCGACCCCCAGCACCGAATGCATCATCACGACCATGATGATGCAAATGCCCTTGGCGTAGTCGACCCAGTCGACACGCGCGGCAGAAAGGGCTCTGGTGCCTCCGCTCCCTGCGATTGTGCCTGCTGGTGCCATGGTGTCCCTTTTCGAGGCGCCTTTCGCCCATCCTGTTCGGGCGTGGGGCAGTGTGGGGCCCCAGCGGTTTCCGACTTCTTTACCGGTTCAATTCCCATGCCGCTTTTTTGCATGCGGACTGTTCCCTCCCCTCGGGAAAATGCTAAACCGCCCCGCGTCGGGGTTTCGTTAACCATTCTGAAACAGGGATTTTCATGCGCATCGCGATGATCGGCACGGGCTATGTGGGATTGGTGTCCGGAGCCTGCTTTGCTGATTTCGGTCACGACGTCACCTGCGTCGACAAGGACGAGAAGAAGATCGCCAGCCTTCATCGCGGCGAGATCCCGATCTACGAGCCCGGGCTCGACGCGCTGGTTGCGACCAACGTCAAAGCCAAGCGGCTCGACTTCACCACCGACCTGAAGAAGCCGGTTGCGGATGCCGATGCCGTCTTCATCGCGGTCGGCACGCCCTCGCGCCGCGGCGACGGCCACGCCGATCTGTCCTACGTCTACGCCGCCGCGCGCGAGATCGCGCAGTCGCTGACCGGCTTCACCATCGTGGTGACGAAGTCGACCGTGCCTGTGGGCACCGGCGACGAGGTCGAGCGCATCATCCGCGAGACCAATCCCAACGCCGACGTCGTGGTCGCCTCGAACCCCGAGTTCCTGCGCGAGGGCGCCGCAATCCGTGACTTCAAGTTTCCCGATCGCGTCGTGGTCGGCACCTCCGACGAGCGCGGCCGCAAGGTGATGGGCGACATCTACCGGCCGCTGTCGCTGAACCAGGCGCCGCTGATGTTCACGGAACGCCGCACCGCCGAGATGATCAAATACGCCGCAAACGCGTTCCTCGCGACCAAGATCACCTTCATCAACGAGATCGCCGATCTCTCCGAAAAGGCCGGCGCCAACGTGCAGGAAGTCGCCCGCGGCATTGGCCTGGACAACCGCATCGGCACCAAGTTCCTGCATGCAGGTCCCGGCTTCGGCGGCTCGTGCTTCCCGAAGGACACCAAGGCGCTGATCAAGATCGCGCAGGATTACGATGTCTCCTTGCGCATCGTCGAATCCGTGTTGGCCGTGAACGAGAACCGCAAGCGCGCGATGGCGCGCAAGGTGAGCCAGGCGCTCGGCGGCTCGCTGCGCGGCAAGACCATCGCCGTGCTCGGCCTCACCTTCAAGCCCGACACTGACGACATGCGCGATGCGCCGTCGATCCCGCTGGTCACAGGCCTGATCGACATGGGCGCGACGGTCAAGGCGTTCGATCCTGTCGGCATGGAGCAGGCCAAGGGCGAGCTGCCTGACATCACCTATTGCGAGGACGCCTATTCCTGCGCGCAAGGCGCCGATGCGCTCGTCATCGTCACCGAATGGGTCCAGTTCCGCGCGCTCGATCTCGACCGGCTGAAGACCGTCATGGCGCAGCCCGTCGTCGTCGACTTGCGCAACATCTACCGCCCTGAAGACATGGAAGCGGCTGGCTTCACCTATGACAGCGTCGGCCGCCCGCCGGTGCAGGGCTGATAGTCCTCGATAGCGAATGATTCCGTCATGGCCGGGCTTGTCCCGGCCATCCACGTCTTGTTCACTCGGGGGTTAAAGAACGCGGATGCCCGGCACAAGGCCGGGCATGACGAGTGGATAGACCTTGCCCCGCAGCTTCGACACGCCCCTGCCGATCGACGCCGTGCTCGACGACCTCTCGCGCACGCTGGAGGCGCATAACGCTGCCGTTCTGGTGGCGCCACCGGGCGCCGGCAAGACCACGCGCGTGCCGCTGGCTTTGCTCGATGCGCCCTGGGCCAGGGGCAAGAAGATCATCGTGCTGGAGCCGCGCCGCATCGCCGCGCGCGCCAGCGCCGATCGTATGGCCAAATCATTGGGCGAGCGCGCTGGGGAGACCGTCGGCTATCGCGTCCGGTTCGGCTCGAAGATCTCGCGCGCCACGCGCATCGAAGTGGTGACCGAGGGCATCTTCACCCGTCAGATCCTCGACGATCCCGAACTGTCAGGCGTCGCCGCCATCCTGTTCGACGAATTCCACGAGCGTTCGCTCGATGCCGACATGGGTCTCGCGCTGGCCCGTGATGCGCAAACCGGCCTGCGCGAGGATCTGCGCATCCTCGTGATGTCGGCAACGCTCGACGGCGCGCGCGTGGCAAAGCTGCTCGGCGAAGCCCCCGTCGTTGAAAGCGAGGGCCGCGCCTTCCCCGTCGACACGCGCTATCTCGGCCGCAAGGCGGACG
>NZ_JALBGZ010001239.1:0-1075 GCF_023006515.1 Bradyrhizobium sp. PRIMUS42 | reverse complement strand
GGCCGCGCCCGGTCGATCGGCAGCTGGAGCACGGCTGGATCGGCGAGACGCCGGGTCCAGTAGTCGACCTGCCGCACGCCATCGACCGCGCTCATCCAGAGCCGCTGCCATTCGGCGTAGTCGGCGTACCCGATCTCCGGCTCCGGCAGGGCCGGTGTTTCACCGCATGCAAATGCCGCGTACAGCGTCCAGAATTCATCGACCAGCACGCCCATCGACCAGCCGTCGGTCACGATATGGTGCAGGCTGACGACGAGGAAGTGGTCGTCCTCGTTCAGCGTCAGCAACGCCGCGCGCATGAGCGGACCGGCTTCCAGATCGAACGGCAGCGAGGCTTCCTGCCGCGCCAGCAAACGCGCCTGCCCTTCGCGGTCATCGCCATCGAGGGTCACGTGCCGCAACGCGACTGGTTGCGGATCGCGGACAAACTGTTCGGCTTGCTCTCCTTCCTGTCGAAATACCGTGCGAAGCACGCTGTGGCGGACGACGAGCGCATCGAACGCCTGTTGCAACGCGCGTGGTTGCAGCTTGCCGCGCACACGTAGCGCCGCCGAGATGTTGTAGGCGGCACTGCCCGGATCCATCCGCCACAGGAACCAGAGGCGCGATTGCGCAAAGGACAGCGGCGCCCGCTTGCGCTCCTGGCGCACGATCGGCAGCATGGCGAGGTTGACGCCCTTCGCCGCGAGTTGCGAGAGGAACGCGTGCCGCTTGCCGGCATCGAGGCGCATCAGGCGCCGTGAGATGTCGTGCAGCTGCTGCTTTTGCGTGGTTGCCGTGTCACTCATCGGACAGTTCGACTTCCTTCAACATGTCGAGCATCGCGGCGATGTCGCCGCTCCGCTTGTCGGTCTCGCTCTCCAGGCCCAGCGCAGCCGCCATGGTTTCAACGGTCGTCATTTCAAACAGACGGTTGAGCGGCAGGTCGTGGCCGAGATCGCGCTTGATGCGGCTGACGAGCTGGACGGCGATCAGGGAATCGCCGCCGAGCTCGAAGAAATTGTCGGTGACGCCGATCTTGGGCTGGCGCAGCAGGTCGGCCCAGATCGCAGCCAGCGCCGCCTCGGCCGGCGTG
>NZ_JALBGZ010001238.1:0-1076 GCF_023006515.1 Bradyrhizobium sp. PRIMUS42 | reverse complement strand
GTCGGCGAGGCCCTGCATGCCGGCTGGCTTGAGCTCTGGTACCAGCCCAAGATCGACGCGCGCACGCTGGTCCGCAGCGGCGCCGAGGCGCTGGTGCGGATGCGGCATCCGACCTGGGGCGTGGTGCCGCCCGCCTATTTCATTCCGGAGCCGCACGATCCGCATTTGCGCGATCTGTCGGAGTTCGTGATCGGGCGCGCCATGCAGGACTGGCACTATCTTCTGGAGCAACAAAGCCCGGTTGACCTGTCGATCAATCTTCCCGCGTCTTATCTCAAGGAGCCGCAGGCAGTGCGCGATCTCTGCCGCAGCATGCCGACGCATCCGGCCTTCGGCGGGCTGACGGTCGAGATCGACAGCGACGAGGCGATCCGCGATCTCGATCACCTGACCGAGGTCGCGCGCGAGGTCGGCCTGCACAATATCGGCCTCTCGATCGACAATCTCGGCGCCAACTGGCCGGCGCTGATGGGCCTGGACAAGCTTCCCTTCGTCAAGCTGAAGGCCGACCGGCAGTTCGTCACCGGCAGCGGCAACGATCGGCTGAAGCGGACGGTGTGCCGCGACATCGTCGAGCTCGCGCAGAGCTATGGCGCGCGCAGCGTCGCCCAGGGGGTCGAGAGCCGCTCCGACCTCGTTGCGGCCAACGAACTGGGCTTCGACCTCGTGCAGGGCTTTCTGTTTGGCAAGCCGATGCCGCTGAAGAAATTTGCAAGGAGCGCGCTGACGCGGACGGTGATGGGGCAGGCGTGAGGCGAAAGCCTCACGCGAACCGGCGCGCGAAGAAGACGCAGGCAACCACGAGTGCGGTTGCGGCAATCATGCTCCAGGCGACCGGCTCGTGCAGCAACAGGCCCGCGAGCGCAAGACCGAAGAATGGCTGGAGCTGTTGCAGCTGACCGATTCGCGCGATGCCGCCGGTCGCGAGGCCGCGGTACCAGAAGATGAAGCCGACGAACATGCTGAAGATCGAGACGTAGGCGAGCCCGATCCAGGCGGGCACGCTGACGCCGCTCCAGGCCGGCGGCCAGGTCCATAGCGCGACCGGCACCATCAGCGGCAGCGCAAGCAGGAGC
>NZ_JALBGZ010001237.1:0-1077 GCF_023006515.1 Bradyrhizobium sp. PRIMUS42 | reverse complement strand
AACGTTATCCAGAAAACATTTCGCGCCGAGGCGCTGGCGCGGTTGCAGCGCGCGACCCTGGCCGCGTGCGGCTTCACCGAACGTCTCGTCGTGTTCTGGTCCAACCATTTTTGCATCTCCGCGAGCAAGGGCGAGCTGGCGCGGATATGGGCCGGCGCGTTCGAGCGCGAGGCGATCAGGCCGCACGTGCTCGGGCGCTTCACCGACATGCTCCGGGCCGTCGAGCAGCATCCGGCGATGCTGTTCTTCCTCGACAACCAGCAATCGCTCGGTCCGGATTCGCGCGCCGGCCAGAACCGCAAGCGCGGGCTCAATGAAAACCTCGCGCGCGAGATCATGGAGCTGCATACGCTCGGCGTCGGCGGAGGCTACACGCAGGACGACGTCACCTCACTCGCGCGCATCATCACCGGCTGGACCTTCGCGGGCCGGCAAGGGCAGCTCGGGCCCCCCGGCTCCTTCGTGTTCAACAGCAATGCGCACCAGCCCGGTCCGCAATTGCTGCTCGGCAAGACCTATGAGCCGACGGGGCTCGCGCAGGGCGAGGCTGCGCTCGCCGACATCGCGCGGCATCCCTCGACCGCGAACTTCATCGCCACCAAATTCGTCCGCCACTTCGTCGCCGACGATCCGCCGCCGGCGCTGGTTGCGCGCCTGCGTGATGTCTTCGTCAAGACCGACGGCGATCTCAAGGCGCTTGCCATGGCGCTGGTCGATTCCGATGAAGCGTGGCAAGCGCCGCTGACCAAGATGCGCAGTCCTTACGATTTCCTCGTCGCGAGCGGGCGGCTGCTCGCGCGCGTGCCGGAGGATCCGAACCGCTATCTCAACGGCCTCAATTTGCTTGGGCAGCCGCTGTGGTCGCCGGCCGGGCCCAACGGCTTTCCCGACACCAATGCAGCCTGGGCCGCGCCTGAGGGCATGAAGCTCAGGCTCGACATCGCGGCGCAGATTGGCTCGCGGCTCGGCAGTAATATCGATCCGCTAGACCTCTTGGAGTTCGCGGCAGCCGATGCGGCCTCCATCGAGACGCGGCGAGCCGTCGAGCGCGCGGAGTCGCGCCAGCAGGCGCTGGCG
>NZ_JALBGZ010001236.1:0-1080 GCF_023006515.1 Bradyrhizobium sp. PRIMUS42 | reverse complement strand
CCGGAGCGGGGCCGCGTCAACGCCAGGCCCACGGCCAGCGCCATGCCGCCGTACTGCACGACCACCCATGGCGTGAGGTTCTCACGCGCCACCCAGGCAGCTAGCAGACCCGCGATCATCATCAGCACCAGCACGGCTTCACCGGCCCGCACGCTGATGCGCTCACTGGCTGCGATACCGAGAAAGCCCGCAAACGCAACCGCCATGCCGAGACGATCGGCGACCAGGCGCTGCGGCACGTCGGGGTCCAGATGATAGAAGCCCGAGCCCAGGCACGTGAGGATCAGCCCCACGAAGAGCCAGCTTGCACCGACGGGCGCATCATGCCGGGCGCGCAGCCGCTCCGAGCCCCAAACGCCCATCGCGAGGAAGGCAAGATTGCTCAGCACGTCGCCGGCGTTCGGTATGCCGAGCCAGGCGCGGCCGTCGACGAAGTGGGGAATGTGCCAGGCTGCAGCGGGTAGCGGGGGCGCCAGGAGCGCCGCCAACGCCAGGGCGAGCAGCGCGGCGATCAGATATTTTTCGCGCGTCTGGAGGGGAGGGAACGACGGTCGCGGGGACTCTGAGGGGCGCGTGGCGTCTCGGGCGGGATATGTTGGGTGCAACATGAAGGCCTCCAGGATGATTGAACATCGTTCACAATTAGTAGCCAGAAATTGAACAATGTTCAATGGAGGTTTGAGGCAGCTCTGCACCGACCGAAATGACGTTGAAATCACTCAGTTTTCAGAGGTTGCGGCCAAGGCTGATGTTGTAGATGGGCAAAGCGAAGCGTGCCCACCATCCTTATGCCAATCGAAACGAATGGTGGGCACGGCGCGCGAAGAGCGCGCCTTTGCCCACCCTACGATTGTGAGCTGGCGGCGCCGACTAGGCCCCGATCTCCGCGACGATCCGTCCCGTGGTCACCTGCTCGCCTTCGGCGACGTCGATCGCAGCGATGACGCCGTCGATGCCGGCTTTGTGGACGTGCTCCATCTTCATCGCTTCCAGCGTCAGCACCGGCTGGCCGGCGGTGACGCGATCGCCCGGCTTGACTAGCACGGCGACGACGCGGCCGTTCATGGCGGCGCGCACCTT
>NZ_JALBGZ010001235.1:0-1081 GCF_023006515.1 Bradyrhizobium sp. PRIMUS42 | reverse complement strand
ATTCGATCGCCTTCGGCGACTGGATCATCGACCTGACCCGGCGCGAATTGCTCGGTAGCGACGGCAAGCCGGTGGCGCTGACCCGCGCCGAATTCGATCTGCTCGCCGCGCTGGTCGGCGCCGACGGACGGCCGCTCAGCCGCGACTATCTGATCGAGGTTGTCAGTAATCGTCAGGCCGAGGTCGACATCCGCACGGTCGACGCGCTGGTGGCGCGGCTGCGCCGCAAGCTCGTCGGCAGCGGTTCGCCCGTGATCGCGACCGTCACCGGCGTCGGCTACAAGCTCGCGCTCAGCGAGCGGCTGTAGAGCATGATCCGGACCCGAAGGGCCGCGTGAGCGCAAAGTGTGCAGCGGTTTTCCGAAAAGATCATGCTCAAACAATAGAGCATATCTTCAGCGCGATGCGACGCGTTTCCATCGCGCTTCGACGCGAGCCTTGATCTGGCTGACCCGGGCCTCGTGGGCGGCCCAATAGGCGCGGCTGGCGGCCGCGGTGCCTTGACGATAGCGGGCATAGACCGTTTTGGGCTGCACCGACATCTTCGGACGGGGCGCCGGCTTTACCGGAGTCGCCGCAGGAGCTGCGGGAGTCGGCCGGGGCGCCGGATCCGGAACGGCCGCGACCTCGGCGTCCAGAGCCCGCGAATTCATGGCGACAAGGCGGTTACGGGCCCGGTTGCAATAGACCTGCGACCGCGGCGTCATCTCTTCCTCGCCATGGCCCGCCCGGTATTTCATGAGGGCGCGGCAGATGTCCCCGCCCGCCAGGCGCCAGGCCCGACCGAGATAAAGCACCCCGTAATGGATGTTGATGTCGGGTTCGGCGAGCTCCGCCTCGGTGCCCCGGAAGCCCAGCATCGCCGCCGTCTCGGGCCGCACCTGCATCAGGCCGATCTCGCCAACGCTGCCGACGACGGCCGAATTGTAGCCGCTCTCGACGAAGACGACCGCTTCGGCGATATCGGCCGGTAAATCGGTCTTCGCGATTTCCCGCTCGATGATCTTCCGTATCATGGCGCGGGATGACGGCGTCTCGCCGGCGCCGAGCTCCGCCCTGCCGCTCGGGATCGCCGACGGCG
>NZ_JALBGZ010001234.1:0-1082 GCF_023006515.1 Bradyrhizobium sp. PRIMUS42 | reverse complement strand
CTAGCGCTGCCGGGCGCGCTCTGGCGCTGCCGGGCGCGCTCTGGCGCTGCCGCGTGAGGGCGCCTATGTCTGCGCTGCTATCAAGGGAGATAAACATGCACGTGACAACCGCTGACAAGCGCGCGGCGTTCAAGAAGATGCACGAGAGCGGATGCTTCATCCTGCCCAATCCGGTCGATGTCGGCAGCGCCAAGGCGTTGCAGCATCTCGGTTTCAAGGCGATTGCCTCATCGAGCGCGGGCTTTGCCTGGACCATCGGCAAGGCCGACAACCACGTCACTGTCGAGGACGTCTGTCAGCATCTGGCAGCATTGAGCTCGGCGGTCGATATTCCGGTGAACGCCGATTTCGAGGGCGGCTTCGCGGTCGAGCCGGACAGGGTTGCGGACAATGTCGAGCGCTGCGTGCGAACCGGCGTTGCCGGTCTGTCGATCGAGGATTCCACCGGCGACAAGGACAAGCCGATCTACGAGCGCACGCTCGCGGTCGAGCGCATCAGGGCCTCGCGCAAGGCGATCGGCGACAGCGGCACGCTGCTGGTCGGCCGCTGCGAAGCCTATTTGTGGGGCGTGACCGATCTCAAGCTGGTCATCGACCGGCTCACCGCTTACGCGGACGCCGGGGCCGACTGCCTCTACGCGCCAGGCCTCAAGACCCGCGAGGATATCGCCGCAGTGGTGAAGGCGGTGCACCCAAAACCATTCAACCTGCTGATCGGTGCTTCCGGCCTGTCGTTGCAGGAAGCCGCCGACCTCGGCGTACGCCGGATCAGCGTCGGTGGCTCGCTTGCCCGCGCCGCCTGGGGCGGCTTCATGCGGGCGGCGAAGGAGATGGCGGAGAAGGGCACATTCACCGAACTCGGCCGCGGCTATTCCGGCGGCGACCTCAACAAGATGTTCAGCTAGCAAACGAAGAGCGGCGGGACATTGTCCCGCCGCTCTCACGTCTCATTGCGAACTATTGCTTCGCGCCGTCTGACGGCGTCTGCGTATCCGGCGCCGGCTTTGCGGCAGGTGTATCCGGAGCCGGGGCTGCCGGCTTGCTCGGTGCAGCACCCGTGGTCACGCCCGGGCCGGTGTTGG
>NZ_JALBGZ010001233.1:0-1082 GCF_023006515.1 Bradyrhizobium sp. PRIMUS42 | reverse complement strand
GGCGGTGCGCGCCCATGGCCGCCGTGGCACCAAAGTGGGGCCGGCGGAGAACGTCGATGCCTGCGCCCCTGCGATCGACACGCCGGAGAACGTCCGCGCCGCCGAGATTGCGCTCCGCGAAATGAATGCCGGCTATCTCAACGTCATCATGACGGGCCGCTATACCGACGCCTTCCTGAAATTCGCCGGGCCGAACGCGCCGAAATTCACCGATGCGGAGCTGAAGACCATCTCCTCGCCGGTCGATTTCCTCGGCCTCAACATCTACGCGCCGCAGAACTACGTGGTGGCCTCCGACCAGGGCGCAGGCTTCATGCCGCTGCCGATCCCGAAATCGTTCCCGCACATGAATTCGGACTGGCTGCGCGTCGGGCCGGAGACGCTCTATTGGGTGCCGAAGCTGGCGGCAAAGATCTGGAAGACGGACGCGATCTATATCAGCGAGAACGGCGCATCCGGCGACGACGTCGTGACGCCGGATGGCAAGATCTACGACACCGACCGCATCATGTACCTGCGCAACTATCTCGCCCAGCTCCAGCGCGCCACCAATGAGGGCGTGCCGGTGCGCGGCTATTTCCTCTGGAGCCTGATGGACAATTTCGAGTGGGTGTATGGGCTGAACAAGCGTTTCGGACTGTACCATGTCAATTTCGACACGCAGGTCCGCACGCCGAAACTCAGCGCCAGTTTTTATCGCAACGTGATCGCGAAGAACGCGGCGGGAGCGTGACCGCTTCCCTCGTGTAGAAGTCGTCCTGCCCGGGCTCGTCCCGCCTGCGTGGCCGAAGCCGCCTCGGCGAGGCGAGGGCGGGACAAGCCCGGCCATGACGTCGCTGAGGCTTTCGCGCAGCGGAAAATCCGGGTGAGGGGCGGGAGAGGGCGTGGCCACCCCGCATTGACTCTCCTCTCCGCCTTATTCAGAACCGTCCTCAACACTCACAACAAGAGGACAACGCCAATGGCTGACGCGCTGATCATCGATGCCTGCCGGACCCCGCGCGGCGTCGGCAAGGCCGGCAAGGGAGCGCTGTCGGGTATTCATCCGCAGCAGCTCGGCGCAACCGTGCTGCGGGCGCTCG
>NZ_JALBGZ010001232.1:0-1085 GCF_023006515.1 Bradyrhizobium sp. PRIMUS42 | reverse complement strand
GTCGAGCCGGTCGCGCCAGAGCTTGTCGGTGAGCGAGCGCGCGACGCCCAGGAACGCCTGGGGCGCTTCGACGGGCAAGGCGGTGGCAGGCGGCGTCATGATTCGAGAGCGATCTTTGGGAACTCGGGACTCCGGACGAACACGCAGGGCGTCCGGTCACTGGCGGATTGGCCGGGAATCCGCCGAACTTTGCAACGGCAGCGGCCCACAAAGCGGTGGATGGCCGCCCAACAGGGCGAGTGACTATCATTTGGGCACCCGGCGGAACAGCAAATTAAGCAGGCGTTAGGCGGAATCTTCGAAAAAGACTTGTATTCGATCTGTAATTTGATGTTCCAGGTTCGTTGCAGATCAGACCTCATTGCCAAGGGAAATCCCCGATGTCTGCTGCGCTGGGTCTGAAAGCCAAGCCGATCGCCACCGAACCCGCTGACGACGATTCCGACATCTCCGCGCTGATCAACCGCCTGACCGCGGAGGTCAACCAGATCGCGGTCGACAAGACCAAGTCGATCCAGCAGATCACCAACCAGATGAAGATGCTGGCGCTGAACGCGCTGATCGAGAGCTCGCGCGCCGGCGCCCAAGGCGCGGGCTTTGCGGTGGTGGCCCAGGAGGTGCGCGGCGTCGGCCAGCAGGTCGAAACCATCGCACGCGAGCTCGAGACACAGTTGACGAAGCGCACCGGCGATCTCGTCTCCTCGATCGAGCGCATGAGCCAGCGTTCGCGCGGCGAGCGCATGATGGATCTGTCGCTGAATGCGATCGAGCTGATCGACCGCAACCTCTATGAACGCACCTGCGACGTGCGCTGGTGGGCGACCGATTCCGCCGTGGTCGATTGCGCGGCCTCCCCCAGCGCAGCGGCCGTCTCGCATGCCTCGCAGCGCCTGGGCGTGATCCTCGGGGCCTACACGGTCTATCTCGACCTCTGGCTCTGCGACCTCGACGGCAACGTCATCGCCAACGGCCGCGCCGACCGCTTCCGCGCCGTCGGCCAGAATGTCGCCCACACCAAATGGTTTCGCGAGGCGCGCAGCCTGCGCTCCGGTGACGACTACGTGGCCGGCGATGTCGAGAACCAG
>NZ_JALBGZ010001231.1:0-1088 GCF_023006515.1 Bradyrhizobium sp. PRIMUS42 | reverse complement strand
ATGCACGCCGGCATCGGTGCGGCCGGCGCCATGCACCCGCAGATCCGCGCCGGTCATCGCCTTCACGGCGGCCTCTAACGCGCCCTGCACCGAGGGCAGCGTCTCCTGCACCTGCCAGCCGAAGAACGGCGCGCCGTCATATTCGATGGTGAGCTTGTAGCGGGGCATCTATCCGATTCTATCCGATGTCATGGCCGGGCTTGACCCGGCAATCCATCGCCTGGGACAGAGTTTTGTTAGAAGATGGATACGCGGGTCAAGCCCGCGTATGACAAGTTGGCTAGTTGAACCTCGCGCCCGCCTTCAGCGGCACGCCGCGCAGGTAGTCCGCGGCCTGCATCCGCGCCTTGCCTTCGCGCTGGAGCTCGAGGATGCGGATCGCGCCCTCGCCGCAGGCGATGGTGAGATGATCGTCGAGCACCTCGCCCGGCGCGCCAGCACCTTTCGCCAGCTCGCAGCGCAGGATCTTGACGCGCGCATTCTCGATTTCAGCCCTGGCGCCGGGGAATGGCGAGAGGCCGTGGATGTGGCGCAGCACGGCGCGCGCGGGCTTGTTCCAGTCGATCCGCGCCTCGGCCTTGTCGATCTTGGCGGCGTAGGTGACGCCGTCCTCGCTCTGCTTCCTGAGCTGCAGCCCGCCACGGGCGAGCGCGGCCACGGCTCGCACCATCAGGTCGGCACCGAGCCTGGACAGGCGATCGTGCAGATCGGCCGCGGTCATGTTGTCGGTGATGGCAAGACGCTCGGCCATGGCGACGTCGCCGGTGTCGAGACCGACATCCATCTTCATCACCATCACGCCGCTCTCGGCATCATCAGCCATGATCGCGCGGTTGATCGGCGCCGCGCCGCGCCAGCGCGGCAGCAGCGAAGCGTGCAGGTTGTAGCAGCCGAGCTTGGGCGCATCGAGGATCGCCTGCGGCAGGATCATGCCATAGGCAACGACGACCGCGGCATCGGCATCGAACGCATTGAACTCCGCCAGCGCTTCCTCGGTCTTCAGCGTCTTCGGCGTCAGCACGGGCACGCCGAGTTTTCGCGCGGCCTCCTCGACCGGCGTCGGCTGCAATTGCAGGCCGCGCCGCCCG
>NZ_JALBGZ010001230.1:0-1090 GCF_023006515.1 Bradyrhizobium sp. PRIMUS42 | reverse complement strand
CGGCCGAACAGGGCCGCGAGGTGTTCGCGGTGCCGGGCTCGCCGCTCGATCCGCGCGCCGCCGGCGCCAATGATCTGATCAAGCAGGGCGCAACGCTCGTCACGGAAGCCGCCGACATCGTCAACGCGGTTCAGCCGATCATGGAGCGCCCGCTGATGCATCCGGCTGAAGAGCCCGACAGCGAGCCGTTCGAGAGCGATCCGCAAGGCCACGACCGCGACCAGATCACCGGCCTGCTCGGGCCCGCCCCTGTTACGATCGACGATCTCGTGCGGATGTCCGGCGCCTCGCCCGCCATCGTGCGCACGGTGCTGCTGGAGCTCGAGCTTGCCGGAAAGCTCGAACGCCACGGCGGCGGGTTGGTGTCGCTGATCTAGTTATCGTTGCGCTGATCGAAACGTGTCCGTGCGGCCTCGATCTGCGCGAGATGCTCCATCGCCCATCTGCCGAGGGCCTCGACTGGCTGCGACAGCCCGCGGCCGAGATCGGTCAGCTCGTAGTCGACGCGTGGCGGAATGGTCGGGAAGATCGTGCGCGTGACGAGGCCGTCGCGCTCCAGGCCGCGCAGCGTCAAGGTCAGCATCCGCTGCGAGATGCCGTTGATCATGCGCTTCAGCTCGTTGAAGCGCTTCGGCCCGCCGCCGAGCATCATGATCACGAACACGCTCCATTTGTCGCCGACGCGGGACAGCACGGAGGCCACCCCGCGGCAGTCCGCGTGGTTGGGGTCCGGCTGCGTGTCTGACCTGGCGTCTGGCCTCGGCGAGGCAGGCAAATCAGTGTTCTCAGGTTTCAATAATGTGCCCATGGCTCAAAAAAGTGCGTTCTTGCGGGGATTTCTACAGTCACTCATGTAGCTCTGGTTACAAACATATACCAGGGTGACCCAAATGAAACTCCTCCATATCGACTCCAGCGTGCTCGGCCCCCACTCCGTCTCCAGGCAGGTTTCCGCCGCCATCGTCGACCGCCTCCAGCAGACGACGCCCGGCCTCGATGCCACCTATCGCGACCTGACCCAGACCCCGCTCGCCCATCTCTCCGGCTCGCACCTTGCGGCCGCGCAAGGCGCCCCGGTGCCGGCTGAACT
>NZ_JALBGZ010000122.1:0-11712 GCF_023006515.1 Bradyrhizobium sp. PRIMUS42 | reverse complement strand
CGCTTCTCGGCCGGCACAAGATCGCTCGCCAGCACGTCGGCGCGCGCGGCAAGGCCGGTGAATTCCAGCACCTCATGGGCCTTGCGGCGGGCCTCGCGCATCACGGTGTTGCGCACGAGCGCGCCGACGATGACGTTGTCGATCACCGTCATGGTCTCGAAGCTCTTGACGACCTGGAAGGTGCGCCCGACGCCGCGCTGGCAGCGCGCAGCCGCGGGCATCCTGGTGACATCCTCGCCGTCGAAGATGATCGAGCCTTGCGTCGGCGGCAGCACACCGGCGATTAGGTTGAACAGCGTCGACTTGCCGGCGCCGTTCGGGCCGATCAGGCCGACGATCTCGCCGCGGCCGACCGAGATCGAGACGTCGCTGTTGGCGACGAGGCCGCCGAAGCGCTGCCAGACGCCGCGGGTTTCAAGGAGCGGGGTCATCTTGCGGCTCCCGTCTTCTTCGGGCGGGAAAACAGGCTGAGCAGCCCCCGCGGCAAGGCCAGCGAGATCAGGACGATCAGCGTGCCGTAGACAATGAGATCGACACCGCGCCCCGAGCCGCCGAACTTGAAGCGCGTCAGCTCAGTCAGCGGGATCAGAATGGCGGCCCCTAACACCGGCCCCCACAGGGTCCCGATGCCGCCAAGCACGGCGGGCAGCGCCATCAGCAGCGAAAACTGGAAGCCCATGACGCTTTCGGGATCGATGTAGGAGACGAACTGGGCATAGAAGCTGCCCCCCACCGCAACAAGGAAGGCGGAGACGGCGGCCGCACCCATCTTGGAATTGAACACGTCTACGCCGAGACTCTCGGCCGCATCCGGATTGTCCTTCACCGCGCGCCACCAGAATCCCCATTTGGAGTTTTCCAGCCACCAGGTGACGAACCAGGCGAGGCAGCACAGCGCCAGCGCGAAATAGAAATACGGCAGCTTGGTGCGCAGGAATTGGAATTTCAGCCAGCTGTCGCCGCGGATCGGAATGGTGATGCCCATCGCCGCGCCGGCCCATTCCCAATTATGGAACAGAAGCAACCCGATCTCGGCGATGACGATGGTGGCGATCACGAAGTAATGGCCACGCAGACGGAAGAAGGGATAACCGAGGCCCATCGCGATCAGTGCCGACGCCACGCCGCCCGCCAGCATGCCGAACCAGGGCAGCACGCCGAATTTGGTGAACAGCAGCTCGGTGGTGTAGGCACCCAGGCCGAAATACAGCGCGTGCCCGAGCGAGATCTGCCCGCAATAGCCGGACAGGATGTTCCAGCTCTGTGACAGTCCCGCATACATCAGCGTCAGGATCAGGATGTTCTGGACGACGACGTCCTTCACGAACAATGGCGTGAGTGCGGCGATCGCGGCAAGCACCGCGGCGATGATGAGGTCGCGGCGGCGCCGCGCTGCAAAATCCTTGTCCATCATATCGATCCGAACAGGCCGCGCGGCCGGATGAAGACCACCAGCAGATAGACTGCGTAGATGCCGACCGATTTCAGCGACGGCGGGAGCACCAGGGCGGTGGTGGCTTCGACGAGGCCGACGATGATGCCACCGGCAAAGGCGCCGAACACGCTGCCGAAGCCGCCGAGCGCCACGGTGACATAGGCGATCAGGGCAAAGGACGCGCCGACGTCGGGATAAATGTAGAAGAAGCTCGCCATGATCGCGCCGGCGAGACCGACCAGCGCGGCGCCAAGGCCCCAGCCGAACGCGAACACGCGGTTCTTGTCGATGCCAACCAGCGCGACCGCACCGGGATCTTCGCGGGTGGCTTCGATCGCGCGGCCGAAATCGGTGCGGTGGATGAAGAAGTAGAGACCGGCAAAGGCCGCGATCGACACCAGCGCACCGACCAGCTGCGGCTCCGGCAGGAAGATCCCGCCAATCGAGATGGTTTTACCGCCGAGCCAGGACTGCGGAATGCTGCGATAGTCCGGCGTGAAGAAGAACTGCGCGAGGCCCCGCATCACGATGGCAAGGCCGAAGGTGGTGAAGATCTGCACCATGCCGGCGTTCGCCTTGGCCCGCATGGCGAAGCGTACAATCAAGAGATAGATCACCGCCCCGAAGATGAAGAGCCCCGCGGCGACCAATGGCGCCGACAGCAAGGGGTCGATGGCGAAGAACGCGAACAGGAAGAAGGACAGGTACATCGCGATCATCAGGAACTCGCCATGGGCGAAGTTCGTGACGTCCATCAGGCCGAAGATCAGCGCGAGGCCGACCGCGATCAGTCCGTAGAGCAGGCCCATGAGCAGGCCGCTTGCGAGACTCTGGATAATGGCTTGGGCTGTCAAAAGTCGTCCCCCGTTCGAAGCGTCATCATTTGCTCCATCATTGCGAGCGAAGCGAAGCAATCCAGAAATGTCGCCAAGGAAGCAGTCTGGAATGCTTCGTCGCCAGCGCAAAATTACTTCGCAATTTTGTCGCGGGCTCCTCGCAATGACGGTGTGGGAGCAGCCTGCTTCCTACAACGCCGGCCCCTACCCTCCCCGAAACGCTTACTTCATCGGCCAGATCGCCTCGGCGATCGCGGCCTGCGGCGGGAAGATGGTGACGAACTTGCCGCCGACATATTGCAGCAGCACCGGGTCGGCGTCGTTGTTCTGGCCCATCTCGTCGAACTTGACGCGCTTCCAGGGCATGATGGTCTGCTCGCCCGGGATGTCGGTCGCCGCCAGCGCATCGCGGATCTTCTCGCCGTCGGTCGACTTGGCGCGGCTGATGGCGTCGGCGAGGATGATCAGGCCCATGAACTGGCGCGAGGTGAGATCGTTGAAGTCCTTGCCCGACCGCGTCTTGAACATGTCATTGATCTTGCCGACCATCGGGCGCTTCTGCGCGAGGTCGAGCGAGAAGGTGCCGCGCGAGATCACGCCCTCGAGCTTGTCGCCGACGGCATCATAGAGCGCCTTCTCGGAGAAGCCCGCGTCCTGCGCCACGATCGCGTTCGGCTTGTAGCCGAGCTCGGCCATGGTCTTGACCAGCAGGATGCCGTCGGTGGTGTAGCTCGAGGGCATCAGCACGTCGGCATTCGCAGACTTGAGCTGCTGCACCTCGGCCGAGAGCGAGGGCGAGTTGGCGCGATACTTGATGTCGGTGACGATCTTGTAGCCGCGCTCGCCGGCGATCTTGGCCTGGGCGTTGCCGGAATCGGTTCCGAAGATGGTGTCCTCGTGGAACAGCGACAGCGTCTCGATCTTGGTGCCCTTCTTCTTCAAGGCATCGAAGAAGTCGAACATTGCGGCCGAGTACATCTCGTCATGCGGGGCGGCGCGGAAGTAATATTTCAGGCCGCGGCGATGCAGGCTCGGCGAGGAATTGTCGGCGGAGACGAACGGGACCTGGTAGCGTTCGCAGATCTGGCTGACGGTCACGGCGACCGCGCTCTGATAGGTGCCGATGATGGCGCTGACCTTCTCCTGCGTGATCAGGCGCTCGGCCTCGGCGCGGCCCTTCTGCGGATCGGCCTGGTGGTCGGCGAATACGAGGCGGACCTTGGCGCCGCCGAGGCCCGGCAGGCCCTCGCCCTTGCCCAGCGGCAAGTCGAAATCGGTGTCCTTGTTGATGACCTCGAGCGCGGTCTCATAGGCCTTCTGCGCATCGACGCCCTGCTGTGCGCTGCCGCCGGAGAACGGATAGATCACGCCGATCACGACTTCCGAAGTCTGTGCGCGTGCAGCGAGCGGCACCAGCGCAGCGGTGGCGGTGGCACCTAACAATACGTCGCGGCGAGTGATCGTCATGGCTGAGTCCCCTGTGACTGAATTTCGGCTGATCGAATGAAGCGATTGATGAATGCGGTAAAGCTCGAAGAAGCAGCAAACGCTGCCCACTAAATCACGGCCATGGTCCTGTTCTTGAGATCCGTCACCAGCATCAGGCCGGGCGAATGCGTGATGGCGAACGGCAGCTTGGCGGCGTTGATCACCGATTGCGGCGTCACGCCGCAGGCCCAGAACACCGGAATCTCGTCGTCGGCGACGGGCACCGGATCGCCATAGTCGGGCTTGGCGATATCCTTGATGCCGATCAGATGCGGATGGCCGAGATGCACGGGCGCGCCGTGCACGGCCGGGTAGCGCGAGGTGATCTGCACCGCACGGATCGCGTCCGCCGGCTTGAACGGGCGCATCGACACCACCATGGGACCGGCGAACGGCCCCGCCTCGCCGCAGGCGATGTTGGTGCGATACATCGGCACGCGCACGTTCTTCTCGATGTGGCGGATCGGCATGCCCTCGTCGAGCAGCGCCTCTTCGAACGAGAAGGAGCAACCGAGCACGAAGGTGACGAGATCGTCGCGCCAATGCTTCGTCACGTCGGTCGGCTCGTCCACGACCTCGCCGTCGCGCCAGACGCGGTAGCGCGGCACGTCGGTGCGAATATCGAGGTCGGCGCCGAGCGAGGGGATGAACGGACTGCCGACATCGGACATGCCGATGATCGGGCACGGCTTCGGGTTGAGCTGGCAGAAGCGGTGAAAGGCGCCGGCATATTCCGCAGGCAGGATCGCCAGATTGCCCTGGACGAAACCGGGGGCGACGCCGGCAGTGGAGGCGACCAGCCCCTCGCGATAGGCGAGCCGGGCCTTGCGGCTCGGAAGGGCGTCGGGCGTTTCAGTTTGCTGCGCTGCCACCAAAACAGTCATGTAATCGACCTGCCTATAAACTCGACAAGGACAAGCCAACACCAAGCGTGCTATAAAGTCTAATCGTCGTTTCTAATCAATCTCGATAAATATCTTTTATCGATGGGAAAATCCTTCCAATGTTGGACTTCAGGTCGATCGAGACATTCCTCTGGGTTGTGAAGCTCGGCAGCTTCCGCGGCGCCGCCCAACGGCTCAACACGACCCAGCCGGCGATCTCCCAGCGCATCGCCCAGCTCGAGCGCGAGATGGGCGTGAAGCTCCTCAACCGCGATCATCGCGTGGCCTCACCGACCCCGAGCGGCCGGCAGATGATGGTCTATGCGGAGAAGCTGATCGGCCTGCGTGCTCAGATGATGGCGGAGATCGGCGACCGCTCGGCGATGCGCGGCGTGATGCGGCTCGGCGTCGCCGAGACCATCGTGCACACCTGGCTGCCGCGCTTGGTGAAGAGTGTGAACGAGGTCTATCCGAACCTGTCGCTGGAGATCGAAGTCGATATCACGCCGAACCTCACTGCGCGCCTGCTCGCACAGGAGATCGAGCTTGCCTTCGTCGTCGGCCCTCTGTCCGCTTCCGGCGTGCACAATCGCGTGCTTGCCGATTATCCAATCGGCTTCCTCGCAAGTCCCTCGCTTGGCCTTGGCAATGGCCCGGTGACGCCGGCGGAGCTTGCGCGGTTTCCGATCATCACCTTCCCGCGCAAGACCAAGCCTTACGAGGTCGTGCGCGAGGTATTCGACCGCCCCGAGCTGCCGCCAATCCGGCTGCACGCCTCCGCCTCGCTTGCGACCGTGATCCACATGGCGGTGGAAGGGCTCGGCGTCGCCGTGATCCCCGACGCCATTGTGGAGAACGAGCTCGCCGACGGGCGGCTGCAACTGCTCGACACCGATCTTGCGATCGCACCGCTGACCTTCACCGCGAGCTGGCTCGCCTCGCCCGACGTCGTCGCCGTGGAGCGCGTCGCCGAGCTGGCTCGGCAGATTGCGCAGAGCAGCCTCGCGGTTGACGCGCCCGCGCTGGCGCGTCATTGAAACAGGCGCCGGATTTTCTACCGTCATTCCGGGGCTCGCGCAGCGAGAACCCGGAATCTCGAGATTCCGGGTTCGCCCTGCGGGCGCCCCGGAATGACGGCGATCGATGGAAGAGACGCATGAGCCGAGCCGCCACCAATCTGCAAATCGATTCCGCCCGCCTCTGGGGCTCGATCCACGAGACCGCACAATTCGGTGCGACAGCCAAAGGCGGCGTGCGGCGGCTGACACTGAGCAACGAAGACAAGCAGGTGCGCGACTGGTTCCGCAAGGCCTGCGAAGACGCCGGGCTCGAAGTCCACGTCGACGCGCTCGGATCGCAGTTCGGCCTGCGCAAGGGCCGCGACATGTCGAAGCCGCCCATCGGCATCGGCTCGCATCTCGACACGCAGCCGACCGGCGGCAAGTATGACGGCATCCTGGGAACGCTCGGCGCGCTGGAGGTGATCCGCACGCTGAACGATGCCGGTATCGAAACTGAAGCGCCGATCTGCGTCGTCAACTGGACCAACGAGGAAGGCTCGCGCTTCGCACCCGCGATGATGGCTTCCGCGGCTTACGTCGGCGACTTCACCACCGACGACATTTTGTCGCGCAAGGACGCCGAGGGCACGACCGTCGGGCAGGCGCTCGACAGCATCGGCTATCGCGGCGACAAGCCCGTCGGCTTCCAGAAGCTCGGCTGCTTCGTCGAGCTGCATATCGAGCAGGGCCCAATTTTGGAGGCCGAAGGCAAGACCATCGGCGTGGTCGATTCCGGCCAAGGCGTGCTGTGGTATGACGGCAAGATCTCCGGCTTCGAGAGCCATGCGGGCTCGACCCCGATGCCGCTGCGGCGCGATGCGCTGGCGACATTGTCGGAGATCGTGCTGGCGATGGAGGCCATTGCCAGGAAGCACGGACCGAACGCCGTCGGCACCATCGGCGAAGCCGTCATCGCAAATCCCTCGCGCAACGTCATTCCCGGCGAGATCGCGTTCACCATGGATTGCCGCAGCGCGGACGGCGCCATCATGGACGCGCTCGATCGCGATCTGCGCGCCGCGATTGCCGAGATCTCCGCACGCCGCAAGGTCGAGGTCAAAATCGATCTGGTCTGGCGCAAGCCGCCGACGCATTTCGATCCCAAGCTCATTTCAGCAGTCGAGAACGCGGCGAAGACGCTCGGCTATTCCTCTCGCCGCATCACCTCCGGCGCGGGCCACGATGCCTGCAACCTCAACACCATCATGCCTGCCGCGATGGTGTTCGTGCCCTGCAAGGACGGCATCAGCCATAACGAGCTGGAGGACGCGACGCAGCCGGATTGCGCTGCAGGCACCAACGTTCTCATGCACACCGTGCTGGCGATCGCCGGCGTCGCGTCCTGACCGGAGAGAGCCATGCGCGGAGTATTCGTCGACGCCAATGAATCGCTGGCCGTGATCATGGAGCGGCTGGAGCAGCCCGGCGATCCCAAGGTGCGGATCAACCGGAATCCCGACATCAAGCCGGACCAATATCCCGAGATTCTCGATGGGGCCGAGATCGCGATCGTCGACCACACCGCGCTGCCGACCGAGGTCGCGAAGAAGTGCACCGGGCTGAAGCACGTCGTATTCCTCGGCACCGGCGCGCGCAGCTACATGAATCCGGAGGAGCTCAGCCAGCTCGGCATCTCCGTGCATCTGATCAAGGGCTATGGCGACACGGCGGTCGCCGAATCCGCGATCGCGCTGATGTGGGCCTCGGCCCGCGTCATCGCGATGATGGACCGCGAAATGCGCGGCGGCAATTGGCTGCGCGAGGACGGCATGCAGCTCACCGGCAAGACGCTCGGCCTGATCGGGTTCGGCGGCATCGCAGCCGAGGTTGCGCGCATCGCGTCGGGCAGCGGCATGAAGGTGATCGCCTGGAACCGCTCGCCGAAGAGCTATCCAGGCGTGGAGTTCACCGATCTCGATACGGTGCTGGCCAGAAGCGACGTCGTTTCGCTGCATCTGCTGCTCAACGACGAGACGCGCGGCATGATCACGCGCGAGAAGATATTGGCGATGAAGCGCGGTGTCATCCTCGTCAATACCGCCCGTGCCGCGATCGTCGACGAAGCGGCGATGATCGACGCGCTGACGTCGGGCCACATCCGCCATGCCGGTCTCGACGTGTTCAACACCGAGCCCCTGCCCGGCGATCATCCGCTGACGAAGATCCCGAACGTGACGCTGTCGGCGCACTCGGCGTTCCGGACGCCGGAGGCCAGCGAGAACCTGATCGAAGCGGCATGGGTTCACTGCCGCCGGATCGTGAAATCGTAGGGTGGGTTAGCTCTGCAGAGGCGCGAAGCGCACCTGCAGGGCGTGACCCATCTCTTTAATTTCCGCGGAAGCAGAAGCGGTGGGTTACGGCTTCGCCTAACCCACCCCACGCTCCCCGCCAAATCGCGAAGGAATAAGAGCAACAGCAATGGCCGACTATCGCACCATCAACGCAGAGCCGCTCACCAACGCCATCCGCGCCATCGTCAAGGCCGGCGGTTCCTCGGACCGCGAGGCCGAGCTCGTGTCCACCAATCTCGTCGAGGCCAATCTCAAAGGCCACGACTCCCACGGCGTCGGCATGATCCCGCGCTATGTCCAGAGCGTCACCAACGGCGGGCTCGCCGTGAATCAGCACGTCAAGATCGTGCTCGACACCGGGCCGCTCCTCACCCTCGACGGCCTCACCGGCTACGGCCAGGTGATCGGCCATGAAGCGATGGAGCTCGCGGCCGAGCGCGCCAAGAAAAATGGCGTTTGCCTCGTCGGCCTTTCCAACTCGCACCATATCGGCCGCATCGGCCACTGGGCCGAGCAGTGCATCGATCACGGGCTGGTCTCGATCCACTTCGTCAATGTGATCTCGCGCCCGATCGTGGCGCCCTGGGGCGGCAGCGACGCACGCCACGGCACCAACCCGTTCTGCGTCGGCATCCCGCGCAGGGGCAAGGACCCGATCGTGCTCGACTTCGCCACCAGCAGGATCGCGCAGGGCAAGACCCGCGTCGCCCACAACAAGGGCGTCGAGCTTGAGGGCGGCACCATCATCGACAATGAGGGCAAGCCCACCACCAATCCGCGCTACACTGTGATCCCGCCGTATGGCGCCATCCTGCCGTTCGGCGAGCACAAGGGTTCGGGGCTCGCGCTGGTGTGCGAAATCCTCGGCGGCGCGCTCTCCGGCGGGCAGGTGGTGAAGGGCCCCTCCGACGGCAAGTACAACGTCCTCAACGGAATGCTCTCGATCGTCATCGACCCGAGCAAGCTCGGCACCGGCGAAAACCTCGCGCGCGAGGCCGAGAGCTTCGTCGCCTGGCACACCGGCTCGCCGCCTGCCCCCGGCATCGACAAGGTCAAGATCGCGGGCGAACCCGAACGCGAAACCAGGAAGAAGCGCCTCGCCGAAGGCATTCCGGTCGATCCGACCACGTGGCAGGAGATCCTGGAGGCCGGGAAGAAGTTCGGGCTGGATCAGGCAGCAATCGAGAAGATCGCGGGCTAGCGATCCGCTGTGTCAATTGAAACAGAAATCGTAGGGTGGGTTAGCCGCAGGCGTAACCCACCGCCTTCTTCACGGGGACAAAAAAGGTGGGTTACGCTGCGCTAACCCACCTTACCGATTCTGGCGTCAATCCACCATATCCGCAACCGCCTTGCCGCAAGCCGTGGTGTCAGCGTTGCCGCCGAGGTCCTTGGTGCGCAGCGTGCGTTCGGCGAGCGTGCGCTCGATCGCATCGACAATCGACTTGCCGGCTTCCTTTTCGCCGAGATGCTCGAGCATCATCGCACCCGACCAGATCGCGCCGATCGGGTTGGCGATACCCTGGCCAGCGATATCGGGCGCCGAGCCGTGCACCGGCTCGAACACCGAGGGGAAATCGCCCTCGGGATTGATGTTGCCAGACGGCGCGATGCCGATGGTGCCGGTGCAGGCCGGGCCGAGATCGGAGAGGATGTCGCCGAACAGATTCGAGCCGACCACGACGTCGAACCAGTCCGGATGCAGCACGAAGTTCGCCGTCAAAATGTCGATGTGGTACTTGTCCCACTTCACGCCCGGAAACTTCTTGGCCATCGCCTCCACGCGCTCGTCCCAATAGGGCATGGTGATGGAGATGCCGTTCGACTTGGTCGCCGAGGTCAAATGCTTCTTCGGCCGCGACTGGGCGAGCTCGAAGGCGAACTTCAGGATGCGATCGACGCCGGTGCGGGTCATCACGGTCTGCTGCGTCACGAACTCGCGCTCGGTGTCCGGGAACATGCGGCCGCCGACGGAGGAATATTCGCCTTCCGTGTTCTCGCGCACCACCCAGAAATCGATATCGCCAGGCTTGCGGCCCGCCAGCGGCGACGGCACGCCGGGCATCAGCCTCACCGGGCGCAGGTTCACATATTGGTCGAACTCGCGGCGAAACTTGATCAGCGAGCCCCACAGCGAGACGTGGTCCGGAATCTTGGCCGGCCAGCCGACCGCGCCGAAATAGATCGCATCGTGCTTGCCGATTTTGTCCTTCCAATCGTCCGGCATCATCTGGCCGTGCTTCTCGTAATAGTCCCATGACGAGAAGTCGAAATGGTCGAAATGCACGGCGACCCCATGCTTCTTCGCCGCAGCCTCCAGGACGCGCAGGCCTTCGGGCATCACTTCCTTGCCGATGCCGTCGCCGGGAATGACCGCGATCCGGTATGGTTTCTTGCTCATCGAGAACGTCCTTGGTTGGTCCGGCAGCCGCCGCCTTTTGACCGCACTGCAATGGACCAAACGCGTCGGCAGTGCAACGCTGCACTGCAATGTTGACCATGGCGCGGCCAAGCGCCTACTGATTTTATCCTGTTCCTATTCTGCGAGTACCCCTCATGGATCTGCATCTGCGTGGCAAGCGTGTCCTGATCACGGGCGCGTCCAAGGGCATTGGCGCTGCCGCAGCCGAGGCATTTGCCGAGGAAGGCGCGCACCTCCTGCTCGCCGCCCGCAGCGGCGACCAGCTCAAGGCGCTGGCCGACCTATTGCGTTCCGCGCACCAGATCGATGCCGCAACGAGCATCGTCGATCTGCGCAAGGCCGAGGACGTGGCGCGGCTCGCCAGCGAAGCCGCCGACATCGACGTGCTCGTCAACAACGCCGGCGACATTCCCGGCGGCTCGATCGACAAGATCGACGAGGCGACCTGGCGCCACGCCTGGGAATTGAAAGTGTTCGGCTACATCAACCTCACGCGGCAGATCTACGCGCAGATGAAAGCCAGAGGCGGCGGCGTCATCGTCAACGACATCGGGGCTGCCGGCGAAAAGTTCGATGCCAACTACATCTGCGGCAGCGCCGGCAATGCCGCGCTGATGGCCTTCACGCGCGCGCTCGGCGGCAAGAGTCTTGCCGACAACATCCGCGTGGTCGGCATCAATCCCGGCCCCGTCGGCACCGACCGCCACGTCACACTGCTGAAGACGCGGGCGAAGCACCAGTTCGGCGACGAGAGTCGCTACAAGGAATTCCAGAAGAGCCTGCCGCTCGGCCGCCCTGCGCATGCGCGCGAGATCGGCGACCTCATGGCGTTCCTGGCGTCGGACCGCGCCGGGTATACGTCGGGCGTGATCTATACGGTAGACGGTGGCATCAGCGCCGGGTGGGGTTAACTCTAGCCTCGGCATTGCGAGCGCAGCGAAGCAATCCTGGAATGTATCCGCGGGCAATAGTCTGGATTGCTTCGCTGCGCTCGCAATGACAAACCAAGAATAGACACAGGAGTAAAATAATTGTCCCAGGACCTGATCCGCGAAACCGCATGCACCGTCGTCGACAAGCTGCGGTCTGGCGACGTCTCGCCGCTCGAGCTGCTGGATGTGGTAGAGAAGCGCATCGGTGAGGTCGACGGCAAGGTCAATGCGCTGCCGATACTGTGCTTCGATCGCGCGCCTTAAAATGGTCGATGGCCAGGTGCGCACCAGTGACGTCACCGACCGTCGTGTTCTCGATGCCATGCTTACGGTTCCGCGCGAGGCCTTTGTGCCGGCAGGCCG
>NZ_JALBGZ010001229.1:0-1095 GCF_023006515.1 Bradyrhizobium sp. PRIMUS42 | reverse complement strand
AGGAGATCCCGTCCAGCCGGTCGCCGGAGCGCGGCGGCGTCGCCTTGGCGAGGAGATCGCGCAGGTCCGGAAACGTGTAGGTCGTGGCGTCGATGGTGTGGCGGTAGACCAAGGGGCTCTCCGGGGTTCGTCGGCCAGTGACCGACTCCAGCGCGATCTCAAGACTATACCTTCGGATCAAGACGCTGAAATATCTTACTTTCTTTCGACCAAGGGCGAAGGGGACCAGCCCCCGCGTTAACGCCGCATCCATCTTCGTTCTGCATAGTTTTGCATCAAATTCAGACGACCGTGCTCACCGGCCGCTTCAGGCCATTCCGGGGCCCTGAACACCATGACCACTGACCAACCTGGCAATGCCGGCGGCCTCGCCGGCCGCTTCACGCTCGCCACCAAGCTCTACGCGATCTTCGCGCTGTTCGCGCTGCTCACGGCGGCGATCGCGATGCTCTCCGACTACAACAGCCGCCGCGGTGCCGAGCTGACCAGCGCGATCGAGACGGCGAACGCTGCCGCGCTGAACGTCGAGCGGGTCAACTCGCTGGTCTATGCGGTCGTGATGGAGTCGCGTGGCGTCTACATGTCGACCGAGCCCGCCGTCGTGAAGAAATACGGCGAGGGCCTGCTCAAGTTCAACGCGCAGATCCTTGACGTCGTGAAGCGCTGGGAGACCATCGTCAAAGCCGACGATGCCGAGCAGTTTGCGACCTTCAAGAAGCGCATCGAGCAGTTCGTCGAGTTCCGCAAGGAACTGGTGCGCCGCGGCGTCGAGATCAATGCGGCCGCGGGCCGTGAATGGGGCGACAACGACGCCAACCGCACCGTGCGCTCGGCGCTGAACAAGGATCTCGAGGCGCTTTCCAAGGTCTATGCCGAGCGCGCCAGGCAGATCGCGCAGCAGACCGAGACCAATCGCGAATTGTCCTTCGTGCTCACCTGCCTCGGCGGCGTGGCGCTGGCCCTGGTCGTGATCGGCATCGTCATCATCGCCCGCTCGGTCGCCCGGCCGCTTGCCTCGATCACCGCCACCATCAAGCAGGTCGCCGACGGCGCCGAAAACATCGTGGTGCCGCACACCGGCCGCGCCGACGAGAT
>NZ_JALBGZ010001228.1:0-1097 GCF_023006515.1 Bradyrhizobium sp. PRIMUS42 | reverse complement strand
AAGCGGGCGCGATCGTGCGCAGCGAGCGGCGGCAGGGCAAGGGCCACGTCGTGCGTCGCATGTTCGCCGACGTCGAGGCCGACATCTATGTGCTGGTCGATGGCGATGCCACCTACGATGCGGCGAGCGCGCCGCGCATGATCGACAGGCTGCTCGATGATCATCTCGACATGGTGGTCGGTCTTCGCGTCGATCAGGTCCAGGCCGCCTACCGGCTCGGCCACCGCACCGGCAACCGTATGCTGACGGGCTTTCTGGCGTCGACCTTCGGTCACACGTTCAAGGACATCCTGTCCGGCTACCGCGTGTTCTCACGCCGCTTCGTCAAATCCTTCCCGGTCCTCTCGGGCGGCTTCGAGATCGAGACGGAGCTCGCGGTCTATGCGCTGGAGTTGTCGCTGCCGGTCGCCGAGATCGAGACCCCCTATTACGCGCGCCCCGAAGGCTCGTTCTCGAAGCTCAACACCTGGCGCGACGGGTTTCGCATCTTCGGCACCATGCTGAAGCTCTACCGTTCGGAGCGGCCGTTGCGCTTCTTCACGGTGATTGGAGCCGTGCTGGCGCTGGCCTCGGTGATCCTCGCGATCCCGATCGTGATCACCTTCATCGAGACCGGCCTCGTGCCGCGCCTGCCCACCGCGGTGCTGTCGATGGGCTTGATGATCATGGCCCTGCTCTCGGTGTCGTCGGGGCTCGTGCTCGACACGGTGACGCGAGGGCGGCGGGAAATGAAAATGCTGGCCTACCTGTCCCAACCGACGTTGAAAAGGAGCTGAACGCCGTCGCTGCCCGATGGACCGCGCTGCGTTCAGGTGCTATCCCGCGAATTGACATGACCGATCTCTCACTGACCATCCTTCCCGAGGCCGCCGGCGACGCCCAGTCGATCGAGCGCCTGCATGAGCGCACCTTCGGTCCCGGCCGCTTCGTGCTCAGCGCCTACCGGATTCGCGAGCACGTCGACCATCTGCTCGAATTGTCCTTCACCGCCCGCATCGGAACGCTGCTGGTCGGCTCCGTCAGGCAATTGCCGGTGCTGGTCGGCGAGACGCCGGCGCTGCTGCTGGGGCCGCTCACGGTCGAGCCGCCGTTCCGCG
>NZ_JALBGZ010001227.1:0-1101 GCF_023006515.1 Bradyrhizobium sp. PRIMUS42 | reverse complement strand
GGCGGCACCGGAATTGCGGCCGTCCAGATCGGCAAGCTGCTCGGCGCGCGCGTGATCGCAGCGGCATCGACAGCGGAGAAGCGCGAATTCACTCAGGCGCACGGCGCCGACGCCGTGATCGATTATACGCAGGCCGACTGGCGCGACAGGTTCAAGGAGTTGACGGGCGGACATGGTGCCGACGTGATCTTCGATCCTGTCGGAGGCGAGATCTCGGTGCAGGCCTTTCGATCCATCGCCTGGCGCGGACGCCATCTCGTGGTCGGCTTTGCCGCCGGCACGATTCCCGCGCTGCCGTTCAACCTGCCGCTGCTGAAAGGCGGCGCCCTGCTCGGTGTCGACCTCGCGCAGATTCCGGTGCGCGAACCCGACGTGCAGAAGCGCCTGATGTCGCAGTTGACGGGCTGGCTCGCCGACGGCCAGCTGAAGCCCGTGGTCGGCCGCGTCTTCGCGCTGGACGATTTCCGGGAAGCGTTCAGGACCATGCAGACGCGCGGAGCGCTGGGCAAGATGGTCGTGCGGCTCTCGAAATAGGATGCATCGGCGCGGAGATGTGGCGGTAGCGTCAGCTACGCGTTCAGCCTGTCGAACTGGACCTTGCCTGCCTTCATCACCATCGGGATGTGCTCGCCCTGGCCGAGCAGGCACGCAACGTCGCGCAGCGGGTTGCCGTCGACCACCAGCAGGTCGGCGTTGGCTTCGGGCGCGATCCGGCCGAGCTTGCCTTCCATGCCAAGCACTTCGGCGCCGACCAATGTCGCGCTGGCGATGACGGCGCGCGGACCGAGAATCTCGGCGCGAATCCGGAATTCGTCGCTCTGGAGACGCTGCGACGGGCCGAGCAAGTCACTGCCAAATCCCATCTTCACGCCGGCGTCGCGATAGATCGCGAGCGAACGCAGGCCGGCGTCGCGGACATCGGCAATCTTGGCCACGCTCTCCGGCGGCAGGCCATATTGGGCGCCCTCGTTCGCCAGCGCCTCGTAGGTGACGAGCGTCGGCACCACATAGGCGCCCTTCTCGGCCATCAGGCGCGCGGTCGGAGCATCGACCAGATTGCCGTGCTCGATGGTGCGCACGCCGCAGCGCACCGCGCGCTCG
>NZ_JALBGZ010001226.1:0-1101 GCF_023006515.1 Bradyrhizobium sp. PRIMUS42 | reverse complement strand
CAGGATGCGATCGCCTGGCCTCGCACCGGTACGGCCGACCATCCGCCCTTGAGGCACGCGGCCGAAGGCGGTGATCGAGACCATCTGCGGGCCCGGCGTCGAGACCGTATCGCCGCCGAGCAGCGGACAAGCGAATTCCTTGGCGTCCTCGCCGAGCGCATCCGCGAAGGGGCGCAGCCAGGCATCCTCCTTGTTGCGCAGCGCCAGCGTCAGCACGAAGCCGGCAGGCACCGCGCCCTTGGCGGCGAGATCGGACAGGTTCACCCGCAGCGCCTTGCGCGCGATGGTGTCCGGCGGATCATCGGCAAGAAAGTGCACACCCTCGACGACGGCGTCGGTGGTGATGACGATGTCCTCGCCGGCAGACGAGAGGATCGCGGCGTCATCGACCAGCCCCAACGCGCCGGGATCAGTCGCCAGCGGCTTGAAATAGCGCGCGATGAGGGAGTCTTCGGCGGAGACCTGCGTGTTGTCCTCCTGCGTCACGATAGCAGACCCGTCATCCCTGCGCGCCATTGCGCGGGGATGACGGCTACGGCGGAATTCATCGCCTGATCCTACCCCCGCCCGAACTCGTCACCGCGAAACTGGCGGCCGATCTGGTCGAGCACGGCATTGACCATGCCGGTCTCCTCGCGGTCGACGAAAGCGTTGGCGACGTCGACATATTCGGAGACGACGACGCGGCCCGGCACGTCCTTGCGGTGCTCCAATTCGTAAGCTCCGGCCCGCAGCACCGCGCGCAGGATCGCCTCGATCCGCTTCAAGGGCCAGCCCTTCGACAGCGCCTCGTCGATCAGGGGATCGAGCTTCTTCTGGTCGCGCACCACGCCCGAAACGACATCGCGGAAGAACGCGGCTTCGGCCGGTAGATAAGTGTCGCCCTCGACCTCGTTGCCGAGCCAATGGCTCTCGAACTCGGCAAAGATGTCGTTGATGCCGGCGCCCGCGATATCCATCTGGTACAGCGCCTGCACGGCCGCGAGCCGCGCCGCACCGCGCCGGTTCGCCTTCTTCTCGGCAACGCCTGCCGGCTTTTTGGTGTTGTCGGCCATGGCTCAGGCCTGCGCCAGGCGGCGTTTGATGCGCAGCATCGCAAGC
>NZ_JALBGZ010001225.1:0-1104 GCF_023006515.1 Bradyrhizobium sp. PRIMUS42 | reverse complement strand
CCGAGCTCGCGGGCAAGCGCACCGTCATCGCGCATCTCGGCAATGGCGCCAGCCTCTGCGCGCTGCGCGACGGCCGCAGCATCGACACCACGATGGGGCTGACGCCGCTCGACGGTCTCGTGATGGGCACACGCTCAGGCACGATCGATCCCGGCGTCCTGCTCTATCTGCAACAGCACGAGAACATGTCGGTCGAGGATGTCCAGCACCTGCTCTATCACGAGTCCGGCCTCTTCGGCGTCTCCGGCCTCTCCGCGGACATGCGCACACTGCTCGCGAGTAGCGAGGTTGCTGCGCGAGAGGCGGTCGATCTGTTCGTCTTCCGGGCGGCACAGCAGATCGCGATGATGGCCACCACGCTTAAAGGACTGGACTGTCTGGTCTTCACCGGCGGGATCGGCGAACACGCGAAGGAGATCCGCGGCGCGATCGGCGAGCGCCTGGCGTGGCTCGGCGTGCGGATCGATGCGGCTGCGAATGATGAAGCGCGCGAGCGGATCGGCGGAAGAGGCAGTGCCGTCGAAGTGTTCGTCATTCCGACGAATGAGGAACAGGTGATGGCACGGCATTGCGTCGCGATGCTGCGGACGAAAACCCAGGTATCGTAGGGTGGGCAAAGCGAAGCGTGCCCGCCACCTCTGTCTGGTGGGCACGGCGCAAGTGCGCCTTTGCCCACCCTACGATATCAGACTCGCGGAGAGACAGCCCTCTCGCCGCCCTAATGTGTCCCCGACAATATCTGAAAACACCCGATCGCGACCTCGATCACGATCAGCACCACCACCGCGATCTCGAGGCGCAGCGAGCGCTGGGTGTCGATGATGTCGGTGAGCGCGTTGGCGGTCTCCGACACCGCGGTGAGCTTGCGCTCGAGCGTGTCGAGGCGCTCCTTCAGTTCGTATTCGTCTTCGAGACGGGAATAGAGCCGGTCGAGCTCGGGCTTCTCCCAGAGCACGTCGGGCTTCTCGGCGATCGCGACGCGACCGGCGACGCGCTGCTGCACCAGCAATGCATTGCCGATCAGTTGCAGAACGCCCTTGCGCCGGCGCGGCGTGCGGCCGTGTTCGGCGAGCTCCCGCGCAAAGGGCTCGATCACATCGAAGA
>NZ_JALBGZ010001224.1:0-1110 GCF_023006515.1 Bradyrhizobium sp. PRIMUS42 | reverse complement strand
CGATCGCCGGCCAGCCGCGCATTCTACTGCTCGACGAGACGCTCGCCGGCCTCGGCCATGGCGAGGCGGACGAGGTCGTCGCCGTGATCCAGCAGCTCGCGCGCGACGGCATGACCATCGCCATCATCGAGCACACGATGCAGGCCATGGTCCGCCTGGTCGACAGCTTCCTCGTACTCGACCACGGCGCCGTCATCACCGAGGGCCTGCCGGAAGTGGTGACGCGCGACAGCCGCGTGATCGAGGCCTATCTCGGCAAGAAGTGGGTGGGCCATGCTGCGAATTGAGGGATTGAGTGCAGGCTATTCGGCAAAGCCCGTCCTGAACGGCGTCTCGATCAATGTCGGCACGGGCCAGTTCGTCGCGATCGTCGGGCCCAACGGCGCCGGCAAGACCACGCTGTTCAAGACCATCTCCGGTATCGTCAAGCCGAGCGGTGGCGCCATCACGTTCGACGGCATCGACCTGCTCGCGGTGCCGCCGCCGCAGCGCGCCCATCTCGGCATCGCCCACGTCCCGGAGGGACGCCAGGTCTTCCCGTCACTCACCGTGATGGAGAATCTGGAAATGGGCGCGATGACCGAAAGCGGCCGCCGTGACTGGCAGGCCAATATCGAGCGCATCTTCGAATGGCTGCCGGTGCTGAAGGAGCGCCGCGATCAATTCGCCGGCACGATGTCCGGCGGCCAGCAGCAGATGCTCGCGATCGGCCGCGGCCTCGCCTCCTCGCCGAAGCTTCTGATGCTGGACGAGCCCTCGATGGGGCTCGCGCCCTCGACCGCGGACTTCATCTTCGAGCGGCTGATCGAGATCCGGCGCCAGGCCGGGCTGACCATGCTGCTGGTCGAGCAGCGCGTCGCGGAAGCGCTGGAATCCGCCGATCACGGCTATGTCCTCGAAGCCGGACACGTCGTGCTCGAAGGCAACAACGCCACGCTGCGCGCCGACGACCGCGTGCGCAAGGCATATCTCGGCATGTGACGATCATAAAAACAAGGACCAGGGAGCCAACAAAATGAACAAGACATCGAAGGGCAAGATATCGGCAGGACTGACGCGCCGGACCGTGCTGTCGGGCGCCGCCGCCGTCGGTCTCGCCGGCGTGGCGCG
>NZ_JALBGZ010001223.1:0-1111 GCF_023006515.1 Bradyrhizobium sp. PRIMUS42 | reverse complement strand
AGCCCTCGCCCGACGATGTCCTGGTGTGGCTTCGCATGCGGCGCCTGATCGCCACGCTCAAGCCCGACGTCATGCACGGCCACGGCGCCAAGGCCGGCGCCTTCATCCGCATGCGGCGACGCTCCGTCGACACCATCCGCATCTACACGCCGCACGGCGGCTCGCTGCATTATCCCCTCAACACCCTCAAGGGCGAGTTTTACGCGCGGCTCGAGCGCGCGCTGATGGATTCGACCGACCTGTTCCTGTTCGAGAGCGCATTCGCGCGCGACACCTATCAACGCATCGTCGGCACGCCCAAGGGCGTGGTGCATTGCGTCTTCAACGGCGTGACCCCCGAGGAGTTCGAGCCGGTCGTGACCGCCGACGATGCCACTGACCTCGCCTATGTCGGCGAGTTCAGGCACATCAAGGGCGCGGATCTGCTGGTCGATGCCGTGGCGCGCCTGCACGAGGGCGGCAAGAAGGTCACGCTGACACTCGGCGGCGACGGCGAGGAAACGGCGGCGCTGAAGGCGCAGGTCGACAGGCTCGGCCTCGCCAATGCGATCCGCTTCATCGGTCACGTCAAGGCGCGCTACGGCTTCTCCAAGGGGCGGCTGCTGGTCGTGCCCTCGCGCGGCGATTCCATGCCCTATGTCGTGATCGAGGCCGGCGCGGCCGGCATTCCCATGATCGCATCCAGAATCGGCGGCATCCCCGAGATCTTCGGCTCCGATAGTCCGGCCCTGTTCACGCCGAGCGATTCCGAGGCCATGGCCGAGGCGATCGCGGCCGCACTCGACGATCCTCAGGCAACGGCGCAGCGCGCGGTCTCGTTGCGCGAACGCATCTCGGCACATTTCTCGCAAGCCGCGATGGTCGACGGCGTGATCGCGGGCTATCGCGACGCATTTGCCAATCATTAACCATCCTTAAGCCCGCTTTAGAAAATCTTCCGATTTGTTCGATAATCGAAGAGCCAGGGGATGCTCGCCCGCGCGCGCAAGGCCGTGCCGTGGGCTTTGGAATGGACGTGGACACCCGTGGAACCGCTCAACGCTCGCTCGATGCTCGACGCCGCGACCAGCGCTGCGGCGAAGCCCGCTGACCAGCCCTTCGTGGAGCGCCG
>NZ_JALBGZ010001222.1:0-1112 GCF_023006515.1 Bradyrhizobium sp. PRIMUS42 | reverse complement strand
GTGGGTCCCGGCTCTGCGCAGCAACGCTGCGCGTCCGGGACACGAGAGGCTACTGCGAGGCCTGCGCCCGCGCGTTGCGGACGCGCTGGGCCAGCTTCCTGTGCGGTGTGGTGCCGAACATCGGCTGCGGGTTGCCGTTCGGCTCCAGCCAAGGCTGACCCATATCGGTCGCGCCCATATTGGCGACCTGCACGGCCTCCTGCCGCTGACGCTTGGCAGCGTAGTAATAGCCGCCTGCGAAATAACGCACGGCGCGGGCGTGATCACCGTTGGCGGCGCGATAGGCGCCGGCGAGGTATTTCACGGCATAAGTGAGGTTGGTGTTGGGATCGCGCAGGCCGGCGGCATCGCCGGTGTAGCCGACCCCGCGGGCGGTCGCGAGCTTGATCTGCATCAGCCCGATGGTGCCGCCGCGGCCGACGAGGTGAGGCTGATAGCGGCTCTCGCGCATGATCACGCGGTGCACCAGCGCTTCCGGCACGCCGTTGGCGCGAGCATGGGCGGCGACCATCTCGGCATATTCGGCTTCGCCCGCAAATGCGGCCTGCGGCAATGTCAATCCGGCCGCGAGCAGCGCGGCAATGCGTAAAATTTTCATTTGTTATTCCTGGGGTCCCCTGACGTGACCTGCCTCCGGCTGCCGTTAGGCCTTCCGAACGCGGCGATGATGTGACCAAACGCCGCCGTTAACGATTTTGCAGCGCCGAGCCGCCATTACGACTCAATGCCGGCGTACAGGTTACCTCAGGCGGACGCCCGCTCGCGGCAGCACGCCTGTCTATTCGCGCGTGCCGGCGAAAGCGAGTGAGAAGACTCTGCAAATCGGGAGAGGTGCCATGACAAAAGCAATCCTCAGCGACACCCCCAGGCAAAACCCCTGTGCCCAATGCGGCACGCCGATCCCGCGGCCGGACTGGATCGAGCCGGGCGAGGGGCGCGTTTCCTACCTCTGGACCTGCCACGCCTGCAATTATCGCTTCGAGGCGGTGGCGATCTTCGACGAGGTCGCCGTCGCGCACCCGCCGCTCGCGGCGTAACGCGCGATTCTAAGCCGCCGCAAGGCGCGGCTGCTGCCTGAGCGGCAATTGCATCCGCACGATCAATCCGTGCGG
>NZ_JALBGZ010001221.1:0-1114 GCF_023006515.1 Bradyrhizobium sp. PRIMUS42 | reverse complement strand
CACCTCGAGCAGGCAATAGAGCCGCAAGCTGCGCAGCCGCTTCGCGGGCGAGGCATCCTGCGCCTCGCTCAATTCCTTGGCGCGGCGGAGCATGCGGTCGACATCGGCGATCGACAGCACCTTCGGCAGGCTGCGGCCGCGCTTGGGCCCGGACAGGATCGCGGCGGGGTCCTCGCTCCGGATGCGCTCGTTGAGGAGAAAGCGATAGAGATGCCGCATCGCCGACAGGCGGCGGGCGACGCTGGTGGATTTGAAGCCGCGTGTGTCGAGGTCGGCGAGATAGTCGCGCAAGGTCTGCGTTTCGGCGTCCGCAAAACTGTGGCCGACGCGGCCCAGAAACTCCGAGAAATCGGTGAGGTCGCGGCGGTAGGCGTCGAGCGTGTTGGGCCCGGCGCCCTGTTCCGCCGCGAGCATGTCGAGGAACAGGCCGGTGAGCTTGCTATCGGAGGGCGAGGTAGCCATGCCCTGGAGGCTAGCTCCTATTTCTTGAGAAACTTATCCGGCGGGATCGTCACCGTCATTTCCCGCGGCTTCGGATTGACGAAGTTCGCCAGCGCGAAGACCACGCCATAGACGATGCCGGCGATCACGGCGACGGCCGTCAGGAAGCGGAACAGGCTGGGCATCGTTCTGGGGTCTCTAGAGGGGTCTTGTATAGGGGCTTGGCGGGCAAATTAACCAATGAAATCATCCAACATGTTCGCCGTTTCGTGGCAAGAGTCCTCTGGCGAGGCCCCCTGCGGGGTCGTATAGGTGGCCAAAGCATGCCGCCTTTGGCGGCAGATCGAGCGAGATCCATCCGAGCGAGACAATGTCCGACGCCGCGTTGCCGATACCAGCTTCGTCCGATGCCGACATCCTGTCGGCGCTGGGCGCGCGCTCGATCGTGCTCGTCGGTATGATGGGGGTGGGCAAATCCACCATCGGCCGTCGCATGGCTCTCAGGCTCAAGCTGCCATTCGTCGATGCCGACACCGAGATCGAGACGTCGGCCCAGATGACCATCCCGGAGATCTTCGAGCGCCACGGCGAATTGTATTTCCGTGACGGCGAGGCGCGGGTGATCGCGCGGCTGCTCGACGGCGGGCCGGTGGTGCTGGCGACCGGCGGCGGC
>NZ_JALBGZ010001220.1:0-1114 GCF_023006515.1 Bradyrhizobium sp. PRIMUS42 | reverse complement strand
AGGCGCATCCGCAGCTGTTCGACGCGTCGCGCTATCCGGCGCTGTCGGCGCATGCCGAGCGCTGCGAGGCGCTGGCGCCGTTCAAGGAGTTCGTGCAGCCGCTGGCGCCGCCGAAAGGGTGAGGGGGATTTCTCCGTCATTCCGGGGCGATGCGCAGCATCAAACTATGGTGCGCAATTGCGCACCTGAGAATCGTGCTGCTCGGGACGAGGACAAATGGATTCCGGGCTCGCGCCAAGAGGCGCGCCCCGGAATGACGGCGCTGGGCTTGGCGAGGTTGTCAGACCGCGACGCAGCCGATGATGGAAGTTTATCGCTGTTTTGCCCGACGCCGCAAACCCGGCCTCGGCACCCAAAATTCTTCAACCTTTTCAACCCCATTCTACTGTGCATGGGGTTGTTTTCGCACTTTTTGTTTGGCAGGCGGGCCTATCCCGCCCCTGCGCGCTTCTTCTGCCAGACCAGATGCACCGCGCAGGTGCAGCCGGGCGGGTGGGAGGCAAGGTCCTTTGACGTCTCGTCGTTCGCGGGTGTTGCCGCAAAGGTCTTGTCGGTCTGTTGCGACGGGATGTAATTCAGCACCGGCGCGAGCCAGCGCTCGGTCTCCGCCACGCTCATGCCCTTGCGCGCGGCATAGTCCTCGACCTGGTCGCGCTCGATCTTGCCGACGCCGAAATAATAGCTCGCAGGGTTGGCGAAATAGAGCCCGGACACGCTGGAGCCGGGCCACATTGCAAAGCTCTCGGTCAGCTTCACGCCGCAGTTCGCTTCCGCATCGAGCAGCTCGAACAGCGTCGCCTTCTCGGTGTGATCGGGCTGCGCGGGATAGCCGGGGGCGGGGCGGATGCCCTGGTATTTCTCCAGGATCATCTCCTCGTTCGAGAGCGCCTCGTCCGGCGCATAGGCCCAGAACTCGCGGCGCACGCGGGCATGCATGCGCTCGGCGAAGGCTTCGGCCAGGCGATCGGCCAGCGCCTTGCACAGGATCGAGGAGTAGTCGTCGTTCGCCATCTTGAAGCGGTCGGCGACCACGTCCTCGCCGATGCCGGCGGTGACGACGAAGCCGCCGACATAGTCCGGCACGCCCGCGGGCGCGACGAAGTCGGCCAGCGCC
>NZ_JALBGZ010000121.1:0-11717 GCF_023006515.1 Bradyrhizobium sp. PRIMUS42 | reverse complement strand
GGCCGGCGAGCCCGGCCGCGATCATGCCGCCGATGGTGCCAAGCGCGGGCGTGCCGAGCAGCGGCGCAGTGTTCATCGGCTCGAAGGCGAATTGCTGGTTCTTGGCATCGATCAGCGACAGCACGTCGTGAAGCGGCGCACCGGCCTGCAGCGTGACGATCAGCTCGTTCGGCTCGTAGGAGGTGACGGCATTGAGCGCGGCGAGGTCGAGCACGGCATTGGTCGCCATGGCATGGCCGATGCCGCGCTTGGAGCCATGACCGATGATCTCGAGCGGCTGCTCATTGGCAATCGCCGCGCGCACCACCTCTTCGACGTCTTTGGCGTCTCTGACCTTAAGCGTATCCACGATTGAGCCGGTATCGAAGTTTACAAGGGAAAGCAAATTTGACGCATTGCAGTGAAGGCGCAGCGACCGACGCTAGAACCGCGGCAAATCTGGGAACGCCAGCTTGCCCGCATGCACGTGCATGCGGCCGAGCTCGGCGCAGCGGTGCAGGGTCGGAAATACCTTTCCGGGATTGAGCAGACCCTGCGAGTCGAAGGCGCATTTCAGCCGCTGCTGCTGGTTCAGGTCGATCTCGCTGAACATTTCCGGCATCAGGTCGCGCTTCTCGATGCCGACGCCGTGCTCGCCGGTGAGCACGCCGCCGAACTCGACGCATGCGCGCAGGATGTCGGCGCCGAAGGCCTCGGCGCGCTCGATCTCGCCGGGCTTGTTGGCATCGTAGAGGATCAGCGGGTGCAGATTGCCATCACCGGCATGGAACACGTTGGCGCAGCCGAGCTGGTATTTTTCGCCGAGCTCGCGGATGCGCGCCAGCGCCTTCGGCAGCGCGCCGCGCGGGATGGTGCCATCCATGCAGAGATAATCGGGCGAGATCCGGCCGACGGCCGGGAACGCAGCTTTGCGGCCGGCCCAGAACAGATTGCGCTCGGCCTCGGAGGTCGAGATCTGGCAGGTGGTCGAGCCGCAGCCATTGGCGATTGCCTCGACGCGCGTGATCAGTTCGTCGACCTCGATCTTGGGACCGTCGAGCTCGATGATGAGCAGCGCCTCCACATCGAGCGGATAGCCGGCGTGGACGAAGGCCTCCGCGGCGTGGATCGCGGGCTTGTCCATCATCTCCATGCCGCCAGGGATGATGCCGGCGCCGATGATGCGCGCCACGCATTCGCCGGCGGCCTCGACTTGCGCGAATCCAACCATCAGCGCGCGCGCCGTCTCCGGCTTCTGCAGGATGCGCACCGTGATCTCGGTGATGACGCCGAGCAGGCCTTCGGAGCCGGTGATGACGCCCATCAGGTCGTAGCCGGCGTTCTCGCATCCCTTGCCACCAATGCGCAGGATTTCGCCGCTCATCAGCACGATCTCGCAACCGAGCACGTTATTGGTTGTCATGCCGTATTTGAGGCAATGCACGCCGCCGGAATTTTCCGCGACATTGCCGCCGATCGAGCAGGCAATCTGGGAGGACGGATCGGGCGCATAGTAGAAGCCGGCATGGGCGACCGCCTGGCTGATCGCCAGATTGGTGACGCCGGGCTCGGTGATGACGACGCGGTTGTCGAAATCGATCTCGCGGATGCGCTTGAACTTGCCGAGGCCGAGCAGCACGCCGTCTTCAAGCGGCAGCGCCCCGCCCGATAGCGATGTACCGGAGCCGCGCGGCACCACCTTGATGCCTTGCCCTGCACAATATTTCAGGATGAGCGAGACCTGCTCGGTCGTATCGGGCAGCACCACGACCATCGGCGGCTGCCGATAGGCGGTCAGGCCGTCGGATTCGTAGGCCCGCATCTCGGCTGCGCTGTCGATCACGCCCTCGCCGGGCACGATTGCGCGCAACGCAGCAATGATCTCCGCGCGGCGCGCAAGCACCGCCTGGTCGCTCGCAGGCATCATGATGGCCATATCAAGTCCTTCATGACATATCCTTCCGGCTCGTAGCCCATGATCAATTTGTCACGACAAATCAATCACGTCCGCGCCTGTTTGGGTAGGCTATCCGAAAGTCGGATCGACGATCTCAAGCGAGTTCGCTCTGGGACAAGTAGGAAATCATGAAACCTGTCATGGTTTGGTGGCTTGTCCAGGCCGCGCAGGCCTGCCAAAACCGGCAGGTTGGGCGATTGCCGATCAGGCAAGAGACTGACCAGCCAGACCCACCAGGGAAGAGACGAAGAGCAACCGATGACAAAATTGACTTTTGGCGCACTGACGATCCTCACCGTGATTGCCACCGCACCCGCCGCGATGGCGCAGGATGTCGCGGCCGGCAAGACATCGTTCAACAAATGCCTGGCCTGCCACGCGATCGGCGAAGGCGCCAAGAACAAGGTCGGTCCCGAGCTCAACGGTCTCAACGGTCGCAAGTCGGGCACCGCCGAGGGCTACAATTATACGGACGCGAACAAGAATTCCGGCATCACCTGGGACGAGGCCACGTTCAAGGAATACATCAAGGATCCCAAGGCCAAGATTCCTGGCACCAAGATGGCGTTCGCCGGCATCAAGAACGAGACCGAGATCAACAATCTGTGGTCCTTCGTCGCCCAGTTCGACAAGGACGGGAAGATCAAGCAGTAAGCGCGCATATTAGGCGGCCGCTACAGCTTCGGTTCTGATTCAATCAGGACCGAAGCTGTCGCTTTCTGTTGTGACGCGTATTCTTTGCGCGTCATTGCGAGGAACAGCATCGCGATGCTCCAATGCATATCGCGAGGTGCAGTGCCGTAGGGTGGGCAAAGGCGCACAGCGCCGTGCCCACCAATTCGATCAGTATGCGAGAGACGGTGGGCACGCTGCGCTTTGCCCACCCTACGATACCGAGTTTGTGACACGCAGCTCGACCCACGGACATGCCTCTTCAGCCTCGCGGCTTGCTCGCCCGAGCTTTGCTTCATCTTTCGTCCCTCTGAAATCCAAGAGGGCGCAGGGAAGGCCGGGTGCCAGCTCGCACCCGCGGTCTGCTGCGCGAAATGTAGCGCAAGAAGACCGCACAGCAGCATACAGGTGGTGCCGAACACTCGGCCTTCCCTGCGCGATGGTCGGACGGCTTATGCCGTGATCTCCCGGGAGCCGAACTTTCCTTCTGGCCTCCCTCGCCCCGCGAATTGGATGATGCAGTCTGCCCGGTTGGGCTCGCTCGCACCTTCGCGAAAGACTTGACCGTAGCAACGACGGCCAGGACCACACGGTTTTGCCGTACGCACGGCCCGCCATTTCGCCGCAGTATTCCCAGCCCTGTCGACGGAGCTGCGAAACTTACAGGCGAGACGAACCTAGCAGCGCCGCTCGTCCGCACGCAGGTATCGAGCTCACAGGGACTACCCGCCCTGCCCGCCCCATCTCGTGCCGACGCTGCCGCGTCCACCGCAAGCCCGGCTCGCGATGCGTGACGACACAAGATCGCCCCTCTTGGTGAGCCGGGATGAGCGACACATACGCCGAAACCGAATTTCGGTAAAGTGGAATATCTTTGCGCGGATGGATTGACAGAGGGCGACACAGCAAGCTGCCGTAGCCCGGATGAGCGCAGCGATATCCGGGACAGTGTACGATGCCGGGCGAGCGGCCCCCGGATGTCGCTTCGCATCCGGGCTACGGGAGCATCCACCCGAAAAACTCTAATCAGCGGCCGCCTGTGCCGGGACGATTCTTCCGATCATCGTCTCGATCTCCGTCTTCACCAGATCCGGCACGGCGTTCTGCACCATGTGTCCGAGATCGGGCAGCACGATCAGCTTTGCATTCGGCACCATGGCCGCGAACGGACGGGCGTGGATGCTGGTCCTGACCGTCTTGTCGGGCTCGCCGGCGATGACCGTGACCGGCGCTTTGATCTCGCCGTAGCGCGGAGCTTGCGCGGCAACCGCTTCCTTCAGCGTCACCAGATCATAGGCATTGGCGATGAACTCGCGCGGACGCAGCAGCAGCGGCGTCGCGGAATCCTGCACGAAACCGTCAGGCATCGTCTGCGGCAGGAACACGTTGCGCGCGCCGGTTTCGGCAACGAAGTAACCGAGCGGCAGCGTGACGGTGTAGGCGAGCAGCGGGCCGATCACCGGCATTGCAATGATCTCGTTGTAACGGCCGACGCCGCCACGCCAGGGATGGGTGACGGGCGCGAGCATGACGAGGCCCGCGACGCGGCCGGGATGATCGAGCGCAATCCGGGCGCCGAGCGCGCCGCTCCAGGAATGCACGACGAAGACCGCACGCTCGATCCCGAGCTTATGAAGCGCATCATCGATCATCCGCGCCTGGATCTGCGGCGTGGAATCCTGGCGCCGCGCGCGCGTACTCCAGCCATGGCCGGGACGGTCGACCAGGATGACGCGATGGTCTTTGGCGAGGAGGTCGCCGAGCGGACGCCGCATCGCTTCGAGATTGGAGCTCGCGCCGTGCAGCATCACGATCGGCACCCCCGCATCGCGCGGGCCGATGTCGACGACGTGAAGCGTCGCGCCGTCGACTTCCACCATCTCCCCCTGCGGCGGAAAGGCGCGCTGCACGGCGACGATTCCGGCCTGCGTGACCAGCGCCAGCAGAACCAGCGCCGTCACGACTGACATCACGATCATGGAGAGAATCCGGGAGATGCTGGGCACAGGGGAGTTACGGGTCTTGTGGGCGGCAGTTTCGCTGCACCGGCTTTCCATGCTTCCACCAAAACTGCCGGGGCTGTGGATATGTGCATAATTGAGGAACGTAAAAACTCAATGGAATCAACAATATTCCAGGAGGAGACGCAAGCCTCGGAACAGCTTCATGCAGCCGTCATCGCGGCTTCCATATAATCGCCACGGTCGGTTCCGCCATCTAGGCGCGGGTGGGCGCCGATCCTCCTCGCAACTCCAGGGGATGGGGGAAAGACCGGCAGAATTGCCCTGGTTTGAACCGGAGGATTTTCGATGAGCTTCAGATCGAACGACAATGCGATCGACGAGATCGTCGCGAGCTGCAACGGCGACCTGCGCGGTGCCGTGCGGGCGCTGCTCCTGATCAACGAGCATCTCGAGACGGAGCTTGCAAAGGCTTACGCCGCAGCTGCCGATCACGGCCTCGCCGAGCGCGGCGGCAGCGTCCTGCACTAAAGTGCGATCGATCGCACTTTAGGCTCTCTTTTGAGCATGATCTCGTCGGAAAACCGCTGCACACTTTTCGCGAACGCGGCCCTTCGGGTCCGGTTCATGCTTGGAATGCAGGCTAGTTCGCGCCGTCCTCGTCTTTTTCCTCGTCGGGCGTGAGCCCGGGACAGGCGCGGATCGTCGAACGGGCAAGCTTGGCATCGGCCCTGGACTTGTAGGGACCGTCGCCGAACCAGATGTCGCCGATGATGACCGGATTGCTGGTCACGATATTGCATTTTCCGGTGGCGCGGTTGCCGACCACCCAGAACAGTCCGTCGGCGAAGCTCAACGTCCCCGACGCGAGCAGCAATCCACCTGCAAAGATCAAACGCTTCATGGCTTTCGCTCCTGCCATGCAGGTAGCCCTGCGGCAGGCCCAGCAATAGTCCTCACGATGCCGCGCTTCCGGTCGTGGTTAATCTGAAGACGCCACGTTCCCTCAAGAAATGATCTAGTTCTAGATGTCGCGGCCTTCGACCTTCTCGGTCAGCGCCTTGACCTGATCGGGGATCTTTTCGAGATGCGGATTGACGGCGAGCGCCTTGCGATAGGCCTCGAGCGCGCGCTTCTCGTCACCGACCTCCTGCATGATCATGCCGAGGCCTGCGAGCGCGCCGAAATGGCGCGGCTCCCGGACCAGCACTTGCTGGATATCCCCGAGCGAACGGCCATAGTCGTTCTGCATGTAATAGAGCGTGGCGCGCCGGTTCCAGGCCTCGATATAGTCGGGCCTGAGCTTGATGACCGAATCCAGCAGCTTGATCGCGACCTCGATCTTCTTGGCGTCGACCGCGGTCTTGGCGCGCGCCATCAACAGCGCCGCGGTGTCGCTCGGGGTCTGAAGCCAGATCGCCCAGATCCGCGCCTCGACATGCTTGGCGCTGGCCTCGTCGGGCGCCGCCTTCAACGCGCCGAACAGGAAATCGAGATTCTTGGTGCGATCGACCTTGGGCAGCTTGGACGGCGCTTCGGGGAGCTTCTTCTGCTTGCCGGGTGGATCAACCTGCTGCGCCAGAGCTGGAGCAAGGCCAGCGGTTCCCAGCACAAGTGCCAGACACAGGGTGCGCGGAAAAAGGAATCTCAAAGCCATGGCCAAAGTCTAAACGCGCAAAGCCGCCCTTGCAAAGCAGGGCGGCGTCAAACTCGTGTGAGACCGTGGTCTTGCGGGAACGCGCGAGGCGACCGCGAGGGCGAGATCAGCCCTGGCGAGCCTTGAAGCGGCGCTGCACCTTGTTGATCACATAGACCCGGCCCTTGCGGCGGACCAGGCGGTTGGCGCGATGGCGACCGCGCAGCGATTTCAGCGAGTTACGGACCTTCATGGCAGAATCCTGAACGTTCGAAAGGCCGTGTTCGGCACTACCGTTTCGGCACGCGCGAATGTGGCAAAATGAGATTTCTCCCGCTGGCGGACTGACCGCCCGGGACGGGGCGGTTCTTAAGGCATGGCGGGAGGGGCTGTCAATGTTAACTGCCCGGTTCCGAACCGGCAAATTCGCGAAAACAACCCCATGGACAGTAGAACGGGCCGGACCGGCCTTATTTATCGCAAAGGATCCAAGGCTTTCAAGGACGCCTTGCCAAATTCGTTATATCATATAATCAATTCGGCAACCCGTCGGGAGGACACCCATGCCGAAGCTGAAGCTGCCCAATATCGACGATGTCGTCGCCATCGACATCCACACCCATGCCGAGGAGCCCTGCGGCTGCCATGCCGACGACGGCTATGACGATTTCCAGGCGCAGATGGCGGAGTATTTCAAGTCGCCAAACAAGCATCCGCCGACGGTGCCGGAAACCGCGGCCTATTACCGCTCCAAGAACATCGCCGCGGTGATCTTCCCGGTCGACGCCGAGCGCGAGACCGGCTTCCGCCGCTACAACAATTACGAGATGCTGGAGGTCGCCTCCGACCATCTCGACGTCCTCATTCCCTTCGTCTCGATCGACCCGCACAAGGGCAAGTTAGGGGTGCGCGAGGCGCGCAAGCTGATCGAGGAATACGGCGTGCGCGGCTTCAAATTCCACCCGACCATGCAGGGCTTCTACGCCAACGACCGCATGGCCTACCCGCTCTACGAAGAGATCAACAATGGCGGCGCGATCGCGCTGTTCCACACCGGCCAGACCGGCGTCGGCTCGGGCATGCCCGGCGGCATGGGCATGCGGCTGAAATATTCCAACCCGATGTACATGGACGACGTCGCGGCCGATTTCCCCGACCTCAAGATCATCCTCGCCCATCCCTCCTTCCCCTGGCAGGAGGAAGCGCTGTCGGTCGCGACCCACAAGCCGAACGTCTACATCGATCTGTCGGGCTGGTCGCCAAAATATTTCCCGCCGATCCTGGTGCGCTACATCAACTCGATTCTCCAGGACAAGATGCTGTTCGGCTCGGACTGGCCGGTGATCACGCCGGACCGCTGGCTGTCGGACTTCGCCAAGATCGACATCCGCGACGAGATCCGGCCAAAGGTGCTCAAGGCAAACGCGCGGAAGATCTTGGGAATTTAGAGCGTGTCATCATAAAGCTCGCCATGTCCGCTTCGGTCCCGGCAGAGTGCTACCCCCTGCCGGGATAGCTCCCAAATTGCATGGATCAGGCTATTTTGATCTTGATCTCGCCGAGCCCGGCCACCCCGCCGGTCAGGGTTTCCCCTCGCTCAACAGGGCCGACGCCTTCCGGCGTGCCAGTCATGATGAGATCACCGGGCTTTAGCTCCATCGACCGTGACGCGATGGAGATGATGTCTCGCACCGGCCATATCAATTTTGCGATGTCCGAATCCTGCTTCAGCTTTCCGTCGACAGCGAGCCATATTCGACCCGATTGAGGGTGGCCGACTTTATCAACAGGGTGAATGGGGGCGATCGGAGCGGATCGGTCGAAACCCTTGCCCCAGTCCCAAGGGCGCCCCTGTTCGCGCGCCTGCAGTTGGAGGTCGCGCCGCGTGAGGTCGATCCCGACGGCATATCCGTAAACATGATCCAGCGTGCTCTCGACAGGGATGTCGAACCCCTGCTTGCCAATTGCGACGACGAGCTCGATCTCGAAGTGGAAATTTTTCGTTTCGGGCGGATACGGCAGGGTTGCCCCATCATCGACGACTGTGTCGGCGGGCTTGAGAAAGAAGAACGGTGGCTCGCGGTCCGGATCACGTCCCATCTCCCGAGCGTGGGCCGCATAATTACGGCCCACACATATGATGCGACGCACAGGAAAGCGAGCCGTTGTTCCTGCGACTGCAACGGATGATATCGGGGGCGACGGAATCACGAATTCGTTTTTGCTCTCAAACATTGCCTCGGTCCTCCCGGAACAGGTGCAGAGCTTCCTGGATTGGCCTGTCGGAATAGGAAAACAGCACGGCGTCCGCCCCTCCCGCTTCGTGCCGAACGCGATGCCAGGAGGGGACGACAAAAATGTCGCGCTTGGTCCATTCGATGACGAAATCCTCGCCCGCCCGATTGGTGACGACACTGCGCCCGCGGCCCTCGATCGGCACGACGACTGTCGCGTCCGTCGAACGATAGGCGGAGGTCGAAAAGCCCTTGGGCAGGAGCTGAATGAAGGTCGCCATGGTCGCCATGGCATGGTTGCCCGTAATTGGATTTACGTAACGCATCTTGAGCCCGTGGCACGGGTCCCACTGACCGGAGCGCCGCATCTTCTCCAGGACTTCCCGCGTGCGGGCGTAGGGGTAATTGAAGACGGGCGAAGTCCCCCCGCCGGTCTTATGGTCAACCGGCAGCAGGTTCGCACCGTAGCGCGCCTGGCAGTCGCCCTCGGGACGTAAGATCGGCTGTTCGTCGACATCGAGATGTTCGGCGAATGATGCGTCCAGGAACTGCACGACTGGGATGTCGAGCCCGTCGAGCCAAAAGATCGGATCGGAGCTGGGATTGCCGTGATCATGCCAGGCCCACGGCGGCGTGATGATGAAGTCGCCTTCGTGCATCACCGTGCGCTCGCCGTTGACGGCGGTATAGGCTCCCTGGCCTTCCAGCACGAAGCGCAGTGCCGATTGCGTGTGGCGGTGGGCGGGTGCGACCTCGCCGGGCAGGACGAGCTGCACGCCAGCATACATGTCCGTCGTGATCTTCGATTGGCCGCGCAGGCCGGGATTTTCGAGAACGAGGACGCGACGTTCCGCTTCCTTCGCCGTGATCAGGTTGCCCGCTTCGAGCATGTATTCGCGGATATCGTTGAAGCGCCAGCTCGCCGGCGCGCATGCGCTCTTTGGCTCCGGCGTCACCAACTCCGCCAGAGAAAGCCAGAGGGCGGTCAGATTCTTCTTGTCGATCTTGTCGTAAAACGCCCGGCGTTCCGGGGTATCGGCCGTAGGCGCCATGATCGCATCCAGTTGCATAACGTACCTCCGTCTCCATAGAACAATTTCGAAGCGTGGCAGCCGACGAGATCGAACCCGTTGCAGCTACAGCGACACCTCTCATGCAGGTCTTCGCTTGGATGGCCGGACCAGCCCCTGCTTCCATCTCGGGACAAGACTGTACCGTGGCTTGCCGACACGCGCGATCGATTGCTCGTCGCCCATGACCGAGTCCGACTTAGAGGCAATCATGCAGCGCTCCTCTTGTCGCCGGTATCGCTCGCATCCTCCGATACGGGCGCCTCTTCCATCACACGCTCCAGCGCAGCCTTGATCAGCAAGGCGGTGTAGCGCGAGAAGGACCGGCACATCGTGATCGTCCCCCCAACGACGTAGAAATTCTCCTGGCGTGTGGCGCAGAACATGTTGCGTAGCTCGCCGTCCGCGCCAATGCCCCAGATCGGACCGACACGCTCCGCCACATCGTCACCGAGCATCACGCGAACAGCCTCCTGCAGAGGCTTCCAGCCCGTCGCGAGAACAAGCAAGTCCACGTCCATGCGCGAGCCGTCGGAGAACACGGCTTCCCCGCCTTCGAGGCGATCGAGTTGAACACCCGACTTCAATTTGATCCGGCCATCGGCGATGAGGTCGGACGCGCCGACGTTGAGGTAATAGCCGCTGAGACGTCGCAGCAGCTTCAGGAAAAAGCCGGTATCGTCTTCGCCATTGTCGAGCGCGAAGCCGACTTTCCGAAGGCGGTCGTGCAGATCACGGTCCTCGTACGCCATTTGCCGGCTCAAGGGTCCGTGGAGGCGACGGACGAGGTCGTAAGGGACCGACGCGGAGATGATGTCGATGTCCTCAATCGGCCGGACGCCCTCGTTGCTGCGAAAGAGCTGGGTTGCCTTCGCCGCGCTCGGCACGATGCTCACGACAGTCGTCGACGAGCGCTGCAGCATCGTGACATCGGCGCCGCGCATGTAGAGGTCCTGCGCGATGTCGTGGGCGCTCGTGCCGGCGCCGATGACGAGCGCCGACTTGCCCTCTGTCGGCACATCGTCCGTCCGCCCGCTCGAATGAATGACGGTGCCTTTGAAACCGTCGAGACCCTCGATGTGCGGGATGTTGGGAAGACCACTGACACCGATCGCCAAGACGAGGTGGCTCGGCCACATGACACGCTCACCGCCATCGGATGTCCTGAGCCGGGCGGTCCACTGTCGATTGGCGTCGTCATAGGTCGCGCCGAGAAAATCCGTGCGCGTCCAGATATTGAGCTCCATCGCGTCGGCGTAGAATTCCATCCAGTTGGCGAGTTTGTCCTTCGGCAGGTAGACGGGCCAACTGTCGGGATATGACAGGTATGGAAAGTGATTGCTTGCGATCTCGTTGTGGAGCGTGAGTGAGTGGTATCGCTTCCGCCAAACGTCCCCAACCCTTTCGTCGCGATCCACCACCAGTGCGTCGACATCAAGGTGCCTCAACCGTGCAGCCAGCATGAGTCCCGCTTGACCCGCGCCGACGATGAGGACCTGAGGATCCCGATCGCGATAGGCGAGGGCCGTACGCCGACGGTCCAGCCAATTGTCGCTCCCTTCCTCCACGGGCCTCATGAAGGTTTCGTCGCGGTTCTTGCGCCCGCGCTCCGGGAAGTCCTTCAGGGCGACCATTGCGGTGAGAACCGTCACGGCCCGGAAGCTGTCCCGGCCCGCCTCGCGGACCGGAACGAGCCGCAGGTATCCGCGAGCGGCGGCAAGGTCGGTCTCGCACGTGAAGAAGCCCTCGACTGTCGGACCGAACTCGCCGAGGACGCCCGCAATGGCGCGGCCCTGAAGGCGCAAATTGCAAGGCCGCATCGTGCAGTCGACAGCCGTGAGGCCGCCATGCACTTCGGAGAGACCGTGGAACGTCTTGAGTTCCCAAGTGAGCGCGAGAAGATCGCGCCAGTATCCGTCGGGATGGAACAGACATTCAATCGTGGTCTCATCCTTGCCAGCCAGCAGGCTTTCAAAATCGGCGAGCCACTTCGTGACTGCCCGATCCCGATCTTCCTCAGTTATCTCCAAGCTGCTCATCGGCAATTCCCTCATTGTGACTCGCGCAGCGTGAGGGACTATCCGACCCGCAGCGTCCCTTCTGATTCCCTTAAGTCCCGTCACGCAGCGGCCGACGCTCCGCCACAGCGGGCGCGCAAGCTCAGCACGCGTGCCGGCGTCCAACGCGCTGCCGCGATCACAGGGTGAC
>NZ_JALBGZ010001219.1:0-1118 GCF_023006515.1 Bradyrhizobium sp. PRIMUS42 | reverse complement strand
GCTTGCTCGCCGGCGGCGCGGCCGGAACCGTGCTTAGCGGCGGGCTCGGCGATCTCCTCAACCAGCTCCAGCAGGGCGGCCACGGCGATGCCGCGAATTCCTGGGTCGGCAAGGGCGAGAACAAGGCCATCGCGCCCGGCGATCTCGCGAACGCACTCGGCGCCGATCAGATCGAGAGCCTGTCAGCCCAGAGCGGCCTGTCGCGCGACGAATTGCTCAACGGGCTCAGCCAGTATCTGCCGCAGGTGATCGACCATTTGACGCCGGACGGACGGCTGCCGACCGAGAACGAGATCTCGGGCAGACTTTGATCGGACTTTGATCGACGCGCTTTCGGGAAGGGGAGCACACTCATGAGCATGGGCGGCCTGTTGTGGATCATCGTCGTCGGCTTCGTCGCCGGCCTCATCGCGCGCTGGCTGGCGCCGGGACCGAATAATCCGAGCGGCTTCATCCTCACCACCATCCTCGGCATCGCCGGCGCGTTTCTCGCGACCTTCATCGGCCAGGCGATCGGTCACTACAGTACCGATCAGGGCGCGGGCTTCATCATGGCCACAATTGGCGCAGTGGTGGTGCTGTTCATCTGGCACCGGCTGGTGGCGAGCGGCGTGATCAAGGGTTAGCGATATAGGCCGTTGGCACGCTGCCGCCCCACGCGACGTCATTGCGAGGAGCTCTTGCGACGAAGCAATCCAGGGTGTCTCCGCGGAGAGATTCCTGGATTGCTTCGCTGCGCTCGCAATGACGAGTTCACGTAATCAAATGCATCCCTGCATCCATGCGCACGACCTCGCCGGTCATGTTGCTGGAGGCCGGCATCGCCAGGAAGCTGACGAGCTGCGCGATGTCCTCCGCTGATGATGCGACCTTCAACGGCACCCTCGCCACCACGCTGTCGCGCACCTGCTTGGCGCCGGCTTCGCCGCGCCCCTTGGTGAACCAGGGCGTGTCGATGTAGCCGGGGCATACCGTGTTGACGCGGATCAGCGGCGCCAGCGCGCGCGACAGCGACAACGTCATGGTGTTGAGGGCGCCCTTGCTCGCGGCGTAGGCGATCGACGAGCCGACGCCGCTGATGCCGGCGACCGAGGACACGTTGACCACAGCGGAGGGCC
>NZ_JALBGZ010001218.1:0-1118 GCF_023006515.1 Bradyrhizobium sp. PRIMUS42 | reverse complement strand
CACCGTGTCGACGCGCTCTCGATCACCAACGGCACGGTGGATGGCGTCAGCGGCGCCGTCCTCGCTCCTGACAGGATCGAGCGCGGCAAGAGCTCGTCCCGCAAGGTCGTCGGCGAGTTCGCGCTGCAGGCACAGGCCGTGATCGTGGCGTCCGGCGGCATCGGCGGCAATCACGAGCTGGTCCGGCAGAACTGGCCGAAGCGGCTTGGTGATCCCCCGAAATTCATGATCTCCGGCGTGCCCGAACATGTCGACGGCCGGATGATCGGCATCACGGAGAAAGCGGGCGCGCGGCTGATCAACCGCGACCGCATGTGGCATTATGTCGAGGGCATCCAGAACTGGTCACCGATCTGGCCGCGCCACGGCATTCGCATCCTGCCCGGGCCCTCCTCGATGTGGTTCGACGCCACGGGCACGCGGCTGCCGGCGCCGCTCTTCCCCGGCTCCGACACCCTCGGCCAGCTCCAATACATCATGTCGACGGGGTACGATTATTCCTGGTTCATCCTGACTCAGAGCATCATCAAGAAGGAGTTTGCGCTGTCGGGCTCGGAGCAGAATCCTGACCTGACCGGCAAGAGCTGGCGCATGACCTTGCGCCGCGCCACCAACAAGGGCGCGCCGGCGCCGGTGGAAGCATTCAAAAGCCACGGTGTCGACTTCATCGTACGCGACAAGATCGAGGACCTTGTTGCGGAGATGAACAAGCTTGCCGGCAGCGACCTTCTCAAGCTCGAGCACATCAGGATGCAGATCGAGGCGCGCGACCGCGAGATCGCCAATCCCTACGTCAAGGATGCGCAGGTGATGAACATTCACAATGCGCGCCGCTATATCGGCGACAGACTGATCCGCACCGCCTCTCCCCACAGGATCCTCGATCCCGCGCAGGGGCCGCTGATCGCGGTCAAGCTCAACATCCTCACCCGCAAGACGCTGGGCGGCTTCGAGACCGATCTCGACTCGCGTGTGTTCGGCAGCGAGGGCAGCGTCATTCCGGGCCTCTATGCGGTCGGCGAAGCCGCCGGCTTCGGCGGCGGCGGGGTGCACGGCTATCGCTCGCTGGAAGGCACTTTCCTCGGCGGCTGCCTGTTTTCGGGCCGCAATGCGGGCCG
>NZ_JALBGZ010001217.1:0-1120 GCF_023006515.1 Bradyrhizobium sp. PRIMUS42 | reverse complement strand
GCCAACGCGCTCGGCGTCATCATGACCGGCATGGGCGACGACGGCGCGCGCGGGATGCTGGAGATGCGCAAGCTCGGCGCCTCGACGCGGGCGCAGGACGAGGACAGCTGCGTTGTGTTCGGCATGCCCAAGGAAGCTATCGCGCATGGCGGTGTCGAGAAGGTCGTTTCGCTGCATCATATCCCGCGCGAGATCATGCTCTGGTATCAGGCCGGGCACGCCGCGGTGGCAGGTTGATGGCCATGTCTCCCGTTCCGGCCGATACGCTCGCTGAGGCAAGTGCCGCGATCGAGGACGTCTCCTCGCGGATCGAGGACGTCTTCGCGCGCGTCGGTCACGAACTCGGACGCGGTCACCTCATCTTCAAGGAGCTGAACCAGGGTCTCGCGATGCTCTCGGGTGAGCTCTCCGGCGCGGAGATCGAGGGCGCTGCAACGGCGCTGCAGGAGATCGCCGCGCGGCTGAGTGAGCTGGCGCAGGCGCTGCCGGCGGAGAGCGCCCTCTTGGAGACGATCGGCAAGAGCACGGCAGAGGCGTCTTCGCTGCTCAAGCCGCTGTTCAAGCACATCCAGATGATCACCATCATCGCGCGCAGCGCGCGGATCGAGGCGGCCTCGCTCGACGGCGACCGCGAGGGCTTTCTCGCTTTCACCCAGGAAGCCTATGATCTCGGCAGGGCGGTGCAGCGCTCGATCGAAGGCTGCGCGCGGGACCAGCAACGCCTGTCCGAGGCGGTCGCCACCGCCTCCAGCCGACAGAAGGAGTTCGAGAGCCGTTATCGGGCCCAACTGATGTCGGAGAGCGCCGAACTCGGCGCGGCCTATTCCGGATTGCGCGATCAGCGCAGCAAGAGCAGCCATCTGGCCGATCGCGCCAGTTGCAGCACCAGGAAGATCGCCGAGGCGGTCGGCAGCGCGATCATCTCGCTGCAGGCAGGCGACAGCACGCGGCAGCGCCTCGAACATGTGTCGCACGGCCTCAAGCTTGCGTCGGAATCCGCGTCAAGCCTCGTCCCCGAACCGGTCCCGGGCGATCACGGCATGCGCGCGATCTGCCAGTTGCAGGCGGCACAGCTGAGGGATGCCCAGCGCGAGTTCGGCGGTGACGTCGGCCAGATCGT
>NZ_JALBGZ010001216.1:0-1120 GCF_023006515.1 Bradyrhizobium sp. PRIMUS42 | reverse complement strand
GACCGCGGCGGGCACGGCGCCATGCGCATGGATGGTCGTGGAATGGGTGAAGATGTCGCTGGAAAGATTTGCGGCGATGACGATTTCGGCGCCGAGCGCGCGGGCGGCGGAGACCGGCACGGGATTCACCAGCGCGCCGTCGACCAGCCAGCGGTCACCGATCAGCACGGGCGCGAAGATGCCGGGCAGCGCGTAGGACGCGCGCATCGCATCGACCACACGGCCGCGCGTCAGCCAGATCTCGTGGCCGGTGCGGACTTCGGTCGCGACGCTCGCAAACTTGATCGGAAGGTCCTCGATCCGGACTTGTCCGATCGCCTCCTCGAGCCGGGTTGCAAGCTTCTCGCCGCCGAGCAGGCCGGAGCCGTTGAGGCGGATGTCGAGATAGCCGAGGATGTTGCGCATGCCTTGCAGGCTGCGCCCCCAATCTTCGAACGTATCGAGCCGGCCGGCCGCATGGAGGCCGCCGGCGACGGCGCCAATGGAGGTACCGACCACGACATCGGGCACAATGCCGTTGGCAAGCAGTGTCCTGAGAATCCCGATATGGGCAAAGCCGCGCGCCGCGCCGCCACCAAGGGCAAGGCCAATCACCGGCCGGCGGATGCTGCCCAGGCCGACTTTTTCACCAGCTTTTTCGCCATTGGAGCCGTTCGCGCCCCGACCCTTCAAAATATCCAGCACCGAAAACTCTCCCACCCGGGCCAGCCCTCACACCAGAGTAGGCGCCGTATTTCAGCTCCGCCATAACCAGGGTGAAGCATGGTTTATACCGTTCGGGACGCAGGGGGCAGCAGTGTGGCGAGGGCCGGTCGTCGTTAGCCCAATCACGCAGGCGTCAACCGGGTTCCAAAGAACCGTCCTGGGACCGTATTTCCTGGGGTTTCAGAGGCTTGAATTTGCCGCGTTTTCGGTGAAAAGCAGGGGGCATGACACGCGGGGGTGACGGCATCATCGGATGGCGGCGCAGCGGCAGGCTGCTGCCGGCGCTGATCCTTGCTGCGTGCCTCGTTATCTCAGGCCAAAACGCTGCGCAGGCGCAGCTTTTCTCCGATCGTCCGCCGCCGGTGCCGCCGGCTTCGGTGCCCGACCCCGGCGGGGCCATCAATCTGGCGCCTCC
>NZ_JALBGZ010001215.1:0-1123 GCF_023006515.1 Bradyrhizobium sp. PRIMUS42 | reverse complement strand
GCACGTTGCGGCGCCGGGTGTGCGGCCGGCGCCGTCGTCGAGGACGAAGAGGCAGAGCACCGGTGCGCCGGCTTTCGCGGCGGCGTGGAGGGCGGGATGGTCGGACAGGCGAAGATCATCGCGGAACCAGACGATGATGGGCGGCGTGTTTGGCGTGGTCAGGGAGGGCCTCGTTTATCAATTGGAAACCATGCCGGGGTGCGGCGGTGCGAACCGCCGTTAATGCGGCCGTAAGCCGATTGCACGAATATGCAGGAATTACGGGGGTCGTTCCATCCATGTCCAATATTCCAACGGCGAAGTTCCTGCCGCAGTTCAAGCTCGGCACCAAGGCGCTCCTGTGCGCCGTGCTGCTGATCGCCGTGAACACGGCGCTCGTGGTCGGCGCCGGCTATTGGTCGCTGACGTCCGCCTTCAATGACCGCGCATTGCGCGACATCGAGGTCAATCTGCGCACGCTGGCGCTGGCCTTTACCGAGACCGTTCCGGCCGCCAAGGTCACGATGCGGGATGGCGCGGTGGTGCGCGCCGAGATCCCCAAGATGCCCGACTTCAACGATCACGCCATCGTCGATCGTGCCGTGTCCTATGTCGGCGGCAACGCGACCCTGTTCGTGTTCGACGATGCCAGCGGGCAGTTCGTCCGCCGCTCCACCAACGTGAAAAAGGAAAATGGCGACCGCGCCGTCGGCACCCAGCTCGCGGCCGACCATCCGGGGCAGGCGCCGCTGCGCCGGGGCGAGGCCTATAAGGGGCCGGCCACTCTGTTCGGCAAGTCGTTCATGACCGCCTATTTCCCGATCGCGGACGCCTCCGGCAAGGTCACCGGCATTCTCTATGTCGGCATCCCGATGGCCCAGTATGAGAGCATGCTGGCCCACGCCATCGAGAGCATGGCGGCGGCCGCCGGGCTCGCCGCGCTTCTGGTGCTGATCCTGACCCTGCTGGTCGTCCGCCGCGTCACCCGGCCGCTCACCTCGGTCACGCGCTCGCTCACCGCGCTTGCCAACGGCCAGAGCGACGTCGCGATCGAATGCGAGGATCGCGCCGACGAGATCGGCGAGATCGCCCGCACGGCCGCGGTGTTCAAGAGCAATTCGCTGGAGCGGGCGCGGATGCGCAG
>NZ_JALBGZ010001214.1:0-1128 GCF_023006515.1 Bradyrhizobium sp. PRIMUS42 | reverse complement strand
CCCTGCAGCGCCAGAGCGCGCCCGGCAGCGCTAGTGCGCGTCGTGCACGGCGCGACTGTCCTTCGGCGCCTGCTCGCGATCATTCATGCTGTAGTCCCTGACGACGCAGGCGATGCGCAGATGATAATCGGCAAAGATCTGCGCCCTGCCCTTGGCCTGGGTGCGGCGGTGCTCCATCGTGTTGCGCCAGGCCTGGACCGCCGCCTCGTCCCGCCAGAACGACACCGACAGGATCTTGCCCTTCTCGGTCAGGCTCTCGAAACGCTCGACCGAGATGAAGCCGTCGATGGTTTGCAGCAGCGGCTTCAGATCGGCTGCGAGGTCGAAATAATCCTGACGATGTTCCGGCTTGGGCCAGACCTCGAAGATCACGGCGATCATGGGCATCTCCTGCTGCTATTGCGCCTACAATACCCCTTATAAGACCACTTGGCGCAGGAAGGTGCGCTCTTCGGCGAGGATGAATTTGTGTTCCTCGGCGAAATGGAAATTGGCCATGCCTTCGGCGTCCTGCCGCAACCGGGCCCGATAGGCTTCATAGGCGGCGAGACTCTCGAAGGTAATCAGCGCCGACGCAATGTTGTTGGTGCCCTCGTGCGGCATGAAATAGCCGATCAGATCCCCACCGCATTTCGGGATGATGGTGAGCCAGCGCTTTGAATATTCCTCGAACTGCGCGCGCTTGAAGGGGTCGAGCTGGTAGCGGATGAAGACGGTGACGGACATGGTGGGCTCCTGGTTTTGCGAAGTCTCGCAGGGTGGGCAAAGCGAAGCGTGCCCACGTATGTCGGCAACGACGAATGGTGGGCACGTCGCTCCGCTCCTTTGCCCACCCTACGGGCATCCTCGCGAACGACGGTGTGGCAACACGCTACGCTCTTGCCCGACCGCAATGCTTCGGCTATCATCGAAGCATGAAATCAGGACCTGACATCGCCCTGGTCGCTTCGCTGGTCGGCGACCCCGCCCGCGCCAACATGCTCACTGCGCTGATGAACGGACGCGCGCTGACTGCGAGCGAGCTGGCGCAGGAGGCCGGCATCACGCCGCAGACGGCGAGCTCGCATCTGGCCAAGCTCGAGGCCGGCGGGCTGGTCGAGCCGGAGAAGCAGGGCCGCCACCGCTACT
>NZ_JALBGZ010001213.1:0-1130 GCF_023006515.1 Bradyrhizobium sp. PRIMUS42 | reverse complement strand
ATCATCGCCAGCTCCATGGAGCGGAAGCGCGGCAGTTTCGTGCGATACTGTCCGCGTGCCATGCGCTGCAACGCGGTCACGATCGCGCGCGCCGGTGCCAGCGCATGCGCGATCGCCAGCGACGCCAGCAGTGCGATCGCTGCCGCCATCAATAGCGCGACGTCGATCACGTTGAGGATGTACTCCCAAGCGAGCGAGATGGCGGCCGCGGCATCCGGCGTCGCGACCACGGTGCCGGCAGAATCGGCGCGGGGGCTGACCGGCCGCACCACCTCGGCATGGCTGCCGAGGAAGGTCGGCACGATTGCGGCGAACCAGCGCGGCGGCGTCTTGCCCAGTCCCTCGCTCTGACCGCAGAGCGGCTTCTCGAATGCTGTGGCGGGCTGGAACTCGACGCAGACGCCGGGCGAGATCAGCTTCATCGTCTCCAGGGTGCGCCAGTCCGGAACAGGCAGGAGATGCTCCCGCGCTCTGCTGCTGCGCAACAAAAGCTCACGCCAATACAGCGCCTGAAGCGCCTGCGCCACCCGCTGCGCCGAGGCCGCCGTCGCCCGGTCGACGCTGCGATAGGCGTCGAACGTGGCCCATATGGTTGCCGCGCCGAGACACAGTGCCACGATAAGGAGCAGACGGGCGACGAGCTGAAGCACGAGGCGCATGCGATCATCCCCAACGTTTGATAAGGTCAGCCTAACAACGCCGCCGCGCCTTGCCAATCGCAGGGTGTGGCAGGAATGCAGCTCGGGCAAATTTCCCAAGCCGGATTGGGCATGGGTCTTTGGACCGAGCGCGGCGGCTTTGATCTAATCGGTGGGGATTTGTTGCAAGCCAGGAGCAGTGCGGCATGAGTTCGATGACGATTGGACCGATCGCGCCGTCTGCGACCGACCCATCCGAGCGCAGCGCGCTCCTGTTCTGGATGATCTTCACCGGGCTCTCGATCTTCGCCGTCGTGCTGCTGTGGCGCTTCGGCCTGATCCACCTGATGCTGACCTCGGATCGAACGTACATTTCGAGCATCATCGCGTTGCTCTATGTCGTCACCTGCGGCCACTGCTTCCTGCGCACGCGGGCGATTGCCCGTGAAGGGGCCGCGGCGCGGCGCTGCCGGGCGATGCTATCGGCCACCG
>NZ_JALBGZ010001212.1:0-1130 GCF_023006515.1 Bradyrhizobium sp. PRIMUS42 | reverse complement strand
ACCAGGGCGGCGGCGAGCGCGGCGAGCCAGCGCGCCGTCACCTTCGAGGTGCCGTTGCCGCGCTGGACCACCGAGATCCAGCCCATGCAAAAGCCCAGCAGAACCGAGCCGATCAGCCAACCCAGATGAAACGAGACGAGATAGGGCATCGTCACCTCACCAGAAATTCGATGCGGCGGTTCTTCGCCTTGCCGTCGTCGGTGTCATTGCCGGCGACGGGCTGCGTGCTGCCATGGCCGACCGCGGTGAAGCGGCTGGCGTTTAGGCCGGCCTTGACCAGATAGTCGATCACCGCCTGCGCGCGCTTCTCCGAGAGAGCTCGGTTGAAGCCGTCCTCGCCGTCTGCGTCGGTATGCCCGGCGACCTCGATATTGGTGTTGGGGCAGCGCAGCGCCGTCTCGATCAGATGATCGAGGATGGCGGCGGAGTCCGGATCGATGTCGGCGCGCTTGGCTGCGAAGCGGATCTTGCCCTTGGCCAGGAGGTCCGTGAACAATTGCTGGCACACGGTGCCGTCGACCGGCCCTGCCGCAGGCTTCACGGTGATCTCCGGCTTGTACTGCCAGTTCTTCGGGAAGTCCTTGCCGAGACCTGCACGGATGTCGTTGGCGGCCCCCTCGTAGAGGGCATCGCCCGACAGCTTCACTTCGCGGTCGGAGACGACGAGCGTGCCGGTCGACAGTCGCGACAGCGCGCCGAGCGCTGCGACCACGGCCGTGTTGAAGGAACCGGGCGCACCGATGCTGGCCTTGAGATTGTCGACGACCTTTTCGGTGAAGAATTTTCGCGAGGCGCTGGTTGCGATCGCCGCATGCACATTGTTGTCCGGAACGTAGCCGGTCAGCGTCACCGTCGCAGCAACCGGATCCTTGAACGCCTGGAAGATATAGGGCGGCGCCTTGACGTCGTTGGCGGTGACCGAAAAGCCCTCGGGCAGGTTCTTCAGCGCAGCTGCGATCGCTTCGCGGCCGCCGAGTTCGCGCGCCATGCCCGACAGATTGACCTGGGTGTCCGTGATCGTGATCTTGCCGTCCTTCAGCTTGCCGATCTGGTCCAGCAACAGCATGGCGGCGGCTTCGAACCGCGGCGGCGCGCCGCGCGCCAGACCCATCTGGTCGGCCACCTCGGCG
>NZ_JALBGZ010001211.1:0-1136 GCF_023006515.1 Bradyrhizobium sp. PRIMUS42 | reverse complement strand
AGGATGTCGATGCCGGCCTCGTGGAGGCCGCGCGCAGCCTCCAGCGTGGTCGGGAATTCCGCGACGGCGACGCCGTCGCGCACGGCGTCCGCGACGTTCTCGTCGGTGGTGTCGTCATGGCTTGCGAGCGGGATCTTGTAGGCCTGCGCCAGCGCCACGATCGCGCGCATGTTGGTGGCGGCATAGGCCTTCTGGTACTCGAAGCGCTTTGCGAACAGCTCGTCGAGCTCGGCATCGGTCTTGCCGCCGCCCTTGCCGCGGTAATAGTCGCGCAGCTTGACCTCGTCGCGGAACTGGCGCTGGCCGGGGGTGTGATCCATCAGCGACATCAGCTTGACGTCGGGGCGGTCGATCAGCTCCTTGGCCTCCTCGACCACGCTCGGCATCGGGATTTCGCAGCGCAGATGCAGGAAGTGGTCGGCGCGCAGCAGTCTGGCGTCGCGCGCGGTGGTGATCGCGGCTGCGAGCACGCCGGCACGGCCGTCGACCTCCTCGGCGCCGTCCTCACGCCAGACCCGGAGCGAATCGAACACGGTGGTGATGCCTGAGGTCGCGAGCTGACCGTCATAGGAGATCACGGCGGCGACCGGATTCCAGAACACTTTCGGGCGCGGCACGTAGTGAGCTTCGAGGTGGTCGGTATGGAGCTCGATCAGGCCCGGCATGATCAAATCGCCGCCTGCATTCTCCGCACCCGCAGGCGCCCTGCCCTCACCGATCTCGGCAATGTGGCCATTGGCAACGGCAAGCCAGCCCTGCTCGATCACCCGGTCGGCCAGCACGATCCTGGCATTGGCGATCACGATATCCTTCGGGACGTTCATTTCCATTTCCTTCAGGCCGCGGCGGCAAAGCTGGTGACGTCGACAACACGGTCCGCAATCAGATGACGGATTTCGTCGTCGTGGACAATGGCGACCATAGCGACGCCCTGGCGCTTTTTCTCGGCGACAAGCTCGACCACCACAGTGCGGTTGGCGGCATCGAGCGAGGCGGTCGGCTCGTCGAGCAGCAGGATCGGAAGGTCCGAGATGAAGCCGCGCGCGATGTTGACGCGCTGCTGCTCGCCGCCGGAGAAGGTCGCGGGCGGAAGCTGCCAGAGCCGCTCGGGGATGTTGAGACGGTGCAGCAACTCG
>NZ_JALBGZ010001210.1:0-1136 GCF_023006515.1 Bradyrhizobium sp. PRIMUS42 | reverse complement strand
GGATCGAGCGCGTTGCCGAGCCGGCAGCAGACCTCGTAGCCCGCGACGATCGCGGTCAGCACGTCGCGCCCGGAGGCGCCGACCATCTCGCCGACGGCGAAGGCGGCCGGAACCACCGGCGCACTCGGATGCAGCGAGGAATCGGCGTGGGTGTCGTCGAAATCGAGGGAATGGCCGAGCGCGCCATTGAGCAGCGCGGCCACTGCCGGCGTCCAGGTCTTGCTGTCGCCGAACACGGTGGATTCGCCCTTGGTGTCGAGTGCCAGCGCTTCCAGCATTTTCAGCATTGACGGGGTCGATTCCGCCTCGCGCCGCGCCCGGATCGCGCTGCCGAGGAAGTCCAGCGTCAGCACTTTTGCGCGATCCAGCACCTCTGCCGGAATATCCTGGTACTTCAGATTGAAGACATAGGCGGCGAGCGTTGCAGTTTCGTGGGCCATCGTGTTTCCTCGTTTTGGCGCGCAAGTTAGGCGGGCTGATTTGGCCTTTCAAGCGGCCTTGCGGCCGCGGGCATCAGCCATGCTTCTGCTCGGCCTTAAAAGGATCGGGACGTCAACGATGGCATTCGCAGGACAGCTGTTCGACCGGATCAGGTCGCGGCGGACGCAACTGGGGCTAGCGATCCGGGTCACGGTCGCCGCGACCGCGGCCTATGCGATCGCCACCGCGCTGCATCTGCTGTTGCCGCTCTGGGCGGTCCTGACCTCGCTGATCGTGACCCAGATGAGCGTCGGCCGCTCGCTGAAGGCGACGCGCGACTACATGCTCGGCACCATCGGCGGCGCGATCTATGGCGGTGCCATTGCGATCCTGATCCCTTATTCCAGCGAAGCCGGGCTGCTGGGATTGCTGGTCCTCTCGGTCGCCCCGCTCGCCTTCATCGCCGCGATCAATCCGAGTCTGAGTGCGGCCACCGTGACCGCCGTGATCGTGCTGCTGGTTCCGACCATGCACCATTCCGATCCCATGACCTCGGCGATCGACCGCGTCAGCGAGGTCGCGGTCGGCGCCATCACGGGGTTGCTGGTTTCGTTCCTGGTGCTGCCCTCGCGCGCGGTGCGGCAGATCCGTGCCAGCGCGGCGATCCTGCTCGAACTGATCGCCGATGCCTTCACCGAGCTGCTCGCGGGCCTCAC
>NZ_JALBGZ010000120.1:0-11761 GCF_023006515.1 Bradyrhizobium sp. PRIMUS42 | reverse complement strand
GGCGCGATCGTGATCATGTCGCGGCCGCGCGGCTATTTCGGTCTGCCGAGGGACGTGGTGTTGCTGGACGGCAAGGAGCCGGCCGACGTCAAGCCGGGCGTGCCGACGGATTCGGCGGCCACATTGCGGCTTGCGGCCGGCGAGGTTGGACGTAACATCGTGGCTCAATCCGGCGAAGAACGAATTGTGGCTCGCGCCTGGCCTGCCCAGGAGAACAGGATTGCGATTGCCGAGCTGACTTACTAGCTGTTGCCTGCGTCCCATCTCTCGGGAGAGAGCCATGAACATCGCCAGCGTGCGTCAGCCCATCATCCCTCCGGCTCCCCCGCGTGCGCCCGACGACATGTCGTTTTTCAGTCGTCTCGCGGTGATCCGCCAGAACATGATCGCAACCTGGGGGCAGCGCGCCTACGAGGAAGACGTCGTCCAGGGGCGCTTCTTCTTCCGCAACAGCTTCATCCTGAACCAGCCGGATGCGATCCGGCACGTCCTGCTCACCAATTACGAGAACTATTCGCGCACGCCGGCGGGAATCCGCATGCTGCGTCCCGTGCTCGGTGACGGTCTTCTGATCGCGGAAGGTCACTCCTGGACGTTCCAGCGCCGCACGCTGGCGCCGGCCTTCACGCCGCGCGCGACCGCGAATCTCGTTCCGCACATGACGGCGGTGCTCGACGAGACTATCGCAAAACTGGATGCGCGCTCGGGTGAAGAGGTCGACCTGCGCGAGATCATGCAGCGCATGACGCTGGAGATCGCCGGGCGTACGATGTTTTCGTTCGGCATGGACCAGCATGGCGCGACCCTGCGCAATTTCATCATGGAATATGCCGCGCGGTTGGGACGCCCGTACCTCCTCGACATGGTGCTGCCGGTGTCGTGGCCGAGCCCGATGGATTTTCCACGGGCGCGCTTCCGCAAACGCTGGACCGAGTTCGTTGCCATGCTGATCGTCGAACGGCGAGCGGCAGGCAAGAAGGACGGTGCGCCGCCGCGCGACCTGTTCGATCTCATGGACGAGGCGCGTGATCCGGAAACGGGCAAGGGCTTCTCCGACGAACAGCTCGTCGACGAGGTCGCGACCATGATCCTCGCCGGTCACGAGACCACGGCGACGGCGCTGTTCTGGGCGCTCTATCTGCTCGCGCTCGACCCTGATACGCAGGAGGAGGTGGCGTCCGAGGCGCGCGGCGAACATCTCGACAGCATCGCCGACATCGACCGCCAGAAATTCACCCGCGCGGTGATCGAGGAGACGATGCGGCTCTATCCGCCCGCCTTCCTCGTGGCACGCGCCGCACGCGAGAAGGACAATGCGGCCGGGATCGAGATCGGCAAGGGCGACATCATCATGATCGCGCCCTGGCTGCTGCACCGGCACGAGAAGCTGTGGGATCAGCCGAACGCGTTCATTCCAAAACGCTTCATGTCGAAAGAGGCGCCCGACCGATTCGCTTACCTGCCGTTTGGCGCAGGTCCTCGTGTCTGCATCGGCGCGCCGTTCGCGCAAGCCGAATCCGTGCTGGCGCTGGCCCGGCTGATCGGCGCATTCCGTGTCGAGCTCGCCGATACGACGAAACCCGTGATCCCGCTCGGTGTCGTCACGACCCAGCCGGACCACTCACCCATGTTCCGCATCACGCGTCGGTGACAGGCAATTGGCCTGGCCGATGGCGTGATCCACCCTAGATAGAGTCCCGCCATGAGCGACATCCAGGCCCAGTTTTCCGTTCTGAAGCAGACCGCCGACGAGAAGGTGGTCGATGCCATTGCGCGTCTCATCGAGGATGGCGAGGATCACGAGCTCAACCGCGTCAACGTTCTCGATTTTTCCAGGCAGCGTGGCCTCGATGAAGAGCATGCGATCTCTGCCTTCCTGCATGCGGCGCGGCTCGGCCTGTTCGATCTCGGCTGGAACGTATTATGCCCGGGCTGCGGCGGCGTGCTGGGGGCGCATTCGACCCTGAAGGCGCTCAAGCCGGATGAGTATCACTGTGCGCTCTGCGCCTGCGGCTACAAGACCTCGGTCGACGATCAGGTCGAGGTCTCCTTCACCGTCAATTCACGTGTCCGGCGCATCGCAGCGCACGACCCCGATACGCTTCCAGTCTGGGAGTATTTCAAGCAAATGTTCTGGAGTTCCGGCGTCGACTTCAACAAGGAATCGTTCGCGACGCTCGCCAATGAAGTAACGCTGGACACGATGGAGCTGCCGGCCGGTGAGAAGGCGACCATGTCGCTGCAACTGCCGAGTGACTTCGTCATCATCTTCGAGCCGGTGACGCACGCCGCCCACTTCATCGACGTCCAGGGCGAGCCGACCAAGGACCGTCAGCAGCTCGCCATCATGTACAACAGGGTGCAGGCCCCGACAGGCACCACGACCATGCGGCCCGGTCCGCTGCGGCTGTCGCTGGAGAACCAGGCCGGCGTGCGCGTGCTGCCGTCGGTGTTCATCGCGGCCGAGGCGCTTCATCATCTCATCGGCAAGCGCAAGCCGTTTCTCACCGCCAAGCGGATGCTGTCGAACCAGACCTTTCGCGACGTCTTTAAGGCGGACAATCTCAGTCTCGACCAGCGGCTCCAGATCACCTCGCTGACCTTCCTGTTCACCGACCTGAAGGGATCGACCGCGCTGTACGAGCGCGTCGGCGATCTCGCCGCCTTCGATCTGGTGCGTGCGCATTTCCATGCGCTGCTCGAGATCATCTCATCCGAGAAGGGCGCCGTGGTGAAAACGATCGGCGATGCCGTGATGGCGACCTTTGTCCGTCCCGAGCATGCCATCGTCGCGGGCCTGCGGATGCGCGCGGCGATGGACGAGCTCAACAAGCAGCGTGGCACCGACGATCTCATCGTCAAGATCGGCATCCATGAAGGTCCCTGCCTCGCGGTCATGCTCAACGAGCGGCAGGACTATTTCGGCCAGACGGTCAACATCGCCGCCCGCGTGCAGAGCCTGTCGACAGCGCAGGAAATTCACATCACCGGCCCGGTGCTCGATGCGCCTGCGGTCGCCGAGGTGCTGGAGCAGCGTGCGATCAAGCCGATCCAGAAACAGGCGGCGCTGCGCGGCATCGCCGACAAAATGGTGGTGTACGAAATTCCGTGAGCCTTGAACTGTCATTCCGGGGCGATGCGCGAGCATCGAACCCGGAATTCCGGGTTCGCGTTTTGCGCGCCCCGGAATGACAGTAGACAGATTGCCGAAACGTAATGCGGCGCGCGGAACTGACGCATGTTGCGCCGGTTGAGTTCCCTGCTCATATGATGCTGGTAACAGCCGCGCTCCTCGCGGCGCATCGATTTCGGTAGGACCTTATGCTCGACGGCCTGCGCCAATTCATCACCGACATTGTCGCCCCTCATGACCAGAACCGCACGTTCGGCGACAGCGATTATCGGTTGGCCGCGACCGCGCTGCTGGTCCACGTGGTCTCGCTGGACGGCCAGCCGACAGCGGCTGAGCAGCGCAAGCTGCACAGCCTGATCGAGAGCCACTTTGGGCTCGACCACGGCACCGCGGATCGCCTGATCGCGGATGCCACCCAGGTCGAGGGCGAGGCGGTGGATCTCTATCACTTCACCAGTGTCATCATGCGCTCGCTCGACGAAGAGGGGCGCAAGCGCATCGTCCGGATGATGTGGGAGCTGGTCTATGCCGACGGCCAGGTCACCGAATTCGAAGACAATGTCGTCTGGCGCGCCTCCGACCTGCTCGGGATTGCCCAGCGCGACCGGATTGAGCTGAAGCACGCTGTTGCGGGCCGTGCCAGCGGCGAGCTGAAGGACAGCGCCGTCAGTGGCTGACCTGACTCTGCGCGGACGTCGGTTGTGCGGATCACATGACGAAACTTTAATGTAGCTGCCGGCCGCCTCGTGTCCGGATTCATCCGCAAATCCGCGGTTTTTGTGCTCCCTCTGATCACCTTTCAAGCGGCCATGCTGCCAGCGCCGCTTGCCTGTCGCGCGCGGCCTATGCTCTGGTTCCAGCATTGCTGGGCCAAAATCTTCACTTCATGAGACTGCGATCGTGACAGAGCGGGTAACGTTGATCACCGGTGCCTCGGCGGGCATAGGCACGGAGCTGGCGCGCGTATTTGCCGCCAACGGACATCGCCTGGCATTGACGGCGCGGCGCGCGGATCGACTTGAGGCGCTCGCGAACGAGCTCGCCGCCAAAGGCGGCAAGAAGCCGATCGTGATCGCCTGCAATCTCCAGGACATGGACGCCGGCGAAACAATCGCAGCAGCGCTCGCTGCCGAAGGCGTTGAGCTCGATCACCTCGTCAACAATGCCGGCTTCGGTGTGTTCGGCGATGCCATCGAGCGCGATCGCAACGAGCAGGTCGGGATTGTCGATGTCAACGTGCGGGCCCTGACGGACCTCTCGCTGCGCTTTGCCGATCAGCTCATCAAGAACAAGGGCGGTCTTCTCAATGTCGGCTCGGTCGCGGGTTTCCTGCCCGGCCCCGGCATGGCCGTCTATTATGCGTCCAAGGCCTACGTGATTTCATTCACCGAAGCGCTGCGGGCGGAGCTCGCGCCGCGCGGTGTTCGCGTCACCGTCCTTTGCCCGGGTCCCGTGCCCACCGAATTCCAGGCGCGCGCCGGGGTCGGCTCCGGACATGATACGGCTCTTCTCAATGTTTCTGCCGCCGATGTCGCCCGGGAGGCCTATCGCGGGCTGATGGCCAATAAAAGAGCAGTGTTGCCTGGTTTGGGCATCAAGATTGTGCCATTTGCGCTGCGCTTTTTCCCACGCGGCTTCATCCTGGCCGCCACCAGCCGGTTCCAGAGGCAGAGGCACTAAGGAAAGCTCGAGTGTCCGTATTGGCCCGGAGCTTGCTTCGGTTTCGATGTGTGCGCGAACTCACACGAAATTAACGATCGCTTAGTTATGCTGGCGGTCTGAACCAATAGCTTTCGCAAGGACAATGTCGTTCCGGACGGATAGGTTTGGCAGTGCAGAAGTGGTGCCCTTCCCGCGAAGGACGCCCGGCGCGCCTGCCTCTGATTCGGCAAGCGGCCTGCCGGTTCTCATTGTCCTGCACCAGGAATCCTCGACCCCCGGCCGCGTCGGCAATGCCTTGCGCGCGCTCGGCCATCGCCTCGACATCCGCCGTCCGCGCTTTGGCGATCCCCTGCCCGACACGCTCGATCAGCATGCCGGCGCGGTGGTCTTTGGCGGTCCGATGAGCGCCAATGATTCCGATGACTATGTTCGCCGCGAGATCGACTGGATCGAAATTCCGCTGCGCGAGCAGCGGCCGTTTCTCGGCATCTGCCTTGGGGCCCAGATGCTCGCGATGCAGCTCGGTGCGCGCGTCGCGCCGCATGCCGATGCGCTGACCCAGATCGGTTATTACCCGATCCGTCCGACCGCGGCGGGCCACGCGCTCTGCCCGGCCTGGCCGGCTCAGGTCTATCACTGGCATCGCGAGGGATTCGAGCTGCCCGTCGGCGCAGAGCTGCTCGCAGAAGGTGACGATTTTCCGGTGCAGGCATTCCGTGCCGGCAATGCTTTCGGCGTGCAATTTCATCCAGACGTGACCTACGCGATGATGCATCGCTGGACCACACGAGGCTATGACGGCTTCAGCGCGCCCGGTGCGCGGCAGCGACACCATCATTTCGCAGATCGTGCCGTGTACGATGCCGCGGAACGCGCCTGGCTCGATCACTTCATCAACGGCTGGCTGGCGCGCCGGCCCGTGCTGGCGCAAGCTGCCGAGTGATCGCGCGTTCGCGCAGATCCTTGCCGCAGATCCTTGGCGCAAGTCCTTGCCTCTGTCCCTGATATGCTAGGCTCTCTGCCAACGAGCGCGCACCAATGCGTGCCGACAAACAAGGGAGAGCGCCGTGGCCTACGAACACATTCTCTACGAGGTGAGCGACAAGATCGCGACCGTCACGCTCAATCGCCCGGACCGCATGAATGCGTGGACGCCGACCATGGAGCGCGACGTGCGCCATGCGATGGAAGCATCAAGCGCCGACGACAATGTCCGAGTCATCATCCTCACCGGCGCGGGCCGCGCGTTCTGCGCCGGTGCCGACATGGATGCGCTCAAGGGGCTCGACCCCGATGACGTCAGGCGTGCCTCGAACCTGCCGCCGTTCGACATGAACCGGCGTCCGGACTGGCAGACGCGCTACGGCTTCTATCCGTCGATCAAGAAGCCTGTCATCGCCATGCTCAACGGCGCGACTGCCGGCATCGGGCTCGTGCACGCACTCTATTGCGACCTGCGCTTTGCCGCCGACAATACCGTGTTCACGACGGCCTTCGCGCGGCGCGGCCTGATTGCCGAGCACGGCATCAGCTGGATGCTGCCGCGCATCGTCGGTCATGCCAACGCGATGGATCTGCTGCTCTCGGCGCGGCGGGTGTCGAGCGAGGAAGCGCTGCGGATCGGGCTGGTCAACCGCCTCAGCTCGCCTGAAAAGCTCCGCGAGGAGACCTATGCCTATGCGCGCGATCTCGCCGATTTAGTCTCACCGAGTGCGATGGCCGTGATCAAACGCCAGCTCTACGAGGTGCCGTTCCAGACGCTGGCCGAGGCGACGATCGAGGCCAACCGGGAGATGATGGTGGCATTGGGCGGTAGCGATTTTCGGGAAGGCGTGGCGAGTTTTATGGAGAAGAGGCCGCCGAGGTTTACGGGGAGGTAAGGGGGAGTATTCCTCAACCAGTCCGTCTTCGCCCTGCGGGCTTCGCCGGACACCACGCTTCGCCCCTCGGGCTCCGTCGTGGCTGCGCCACGCGTAGCCCGGAGGGCGAAGCGTGGTGGAGCCAGGCGGGATCGAACCGCCGACCTCGTCATTGCGAACGACGCGCTCTCCCAGCTGAGCTATGGCCCCGTTTGCTGGCCGCTCTGGTAAATGCGGCCGACAACCGGGCGCCATTTAAGTCCCCGCCAAGGTCAAGTCAAGGACGGCTGTAACCCGCTTTTAGCCATTCGGGACGCGACTTCCCTTGTTTGGGCGGGGGGGAACCGATATCTAGCGAAAGGCGTCACTTCCGACCGCAACCAGTCTTCAAAAGCCAGAGTCTTCAAAAGCCAGAGCCCTGAAAAATCATGCGTGCCGTTCTCGACATCGTCATCATCGTGCTCGACCTCTACGTCTGGCTGCTGATCGCGTCCGCGATCCTGTCCTGGCTGATTGCTTTCAACGTCGTGAACACCCGCAACCAGTTCGTCTCGGCGGTGGCGGAGTTCCTGTACCGGATCACCGAGCCGGTGCTGGCGCCGATTCGCAATCTCCTGCCTAGTCTCGGCGGCCTCGACATCTCGCCGATCATCCTGATCCTGCTCATCATGTTCATCGAGCGGGTGATCCTGTACTACATCTACCCCAACGTGGTCTGAGCGGGCTGGAGCGCCTTGGTCGCGAAAGAGGCCTTCAGGGAACCCTGGCGCTACGGGGCCTCCGGTATCAGCATTGCGCTGCGGGTGACGCCGCGCGGCGGCCGCGACGACATCGACGGGATCGAGCAACTGGCCGATGGCCGCAGCGTGCTCAAGGTGCGGGTGCGAGCGATCGCCGATGGCGGCGAGGCCAACAAGGCCGTTTTGGTGCTGTTGGCGAAATCGCTTGGTGTCCCCAAGGCCAGCGTGAGGCTCCTGTCCGGAGCCACCTCGCGGCTGAAGCAGATCGCGGTCGACGGCGATCCGGCACGGCTCGGGGAAGCCCTGCGCCAGCTCGTCTCGGACAAATCGACAGACTGAGGAACCGACATGACCGCCAAAATCATCGACGGAAAAGTCATCGCCGCGGAGCTTCGGGCCCGCGTCACCGAGGAGGTTGCCCGGGTCAAGCGGGAGCACAATCTGGTGCCGGGGCTGGCGGTCGTCCTGGTCGGCAGCGACCCCGCCAGCGAGGTTTATGTGCGTTCCAAGCACACCCAGACCCAGGCCGCCGGCATGGCCTCCTTCGAGCACAAGCTACCGGCCGACGTCGCGCAGGCGGACCTCCTGGCGCTCGTCGCAAAGCTCAACCGCGATCCGGCCGTACACGGCATTCTGGTGCAGCTGCCGCTGCCGAAGGGGTTGAACACGGAAGCCGTCATCAACGCCATCGACCCCGCCAAGGACGTCGACGGGCTGCATCCGAACAATGCCGGCCGGCTCGCCGGCGGCTTCGAGGCGCTGTCGCCCTGCACGCCGCTCGGCTGCATCATCCTGACCAAGAGCGTGCACGCCTCGCTGGAAGGCATGAACGCCATCGTCATCGGCCGCTCCAACCTGGTCGGCCGGCCGCTGGTGCAATTGCTGCTGAACGAGAACGCCACGGTGACGATCGCGCATTCGCGCTCGCGCGACTTGCCTGGGCTCGTGAAGAAGGCCGATCTCGTTTATGCCGCGGTCGGAAGGCCCGAGATGGTGCGCGGCGACTGGCTGAAGCCGGGCGCGACCGTGATCGATGTCGGCATCAACCGGATTCCGAAAGATGATGGCAAGACGCGCCTCGTCGGAGACGTCGCCTATCAGGATGCGCTTGGGGTTGCAGGCGCCATCACGCCGGTGCCGGGCGGCGTCGGTCAGATGACGGTGGCGTGCCTGCTGGTGAACACGCTGCGCGCGGCCTGCGCGATCGCTGGGCTGCCGAAGCCGGCGGTGTAGTGGGTTGTCATTCCGGGGCGATGCGCAGCATCGAACCCGGAATCTCGAGGTTCCGGGTTCGCCTCTTCGAGGCGCCCCGGAACGACTACCCCTTCTTCTTCTTCTCGCGATCCATGCCTTCGAGGATCAGCTTGTGCGCATCCTCCGGGCCGCCCCAGCGCAGGATCTTCACCCATTTGCCCTTCTCGAGATCCTTGTAGTGCTCGAAGAAGTGCTGGATCTGCTGCAGCGTGATGTCGGGCAGGTCGGAGTACGACTTCACCTTGTCATAGCGCTGCGTCAGCTTCGACGACGGCACCGCCAGAATCTTCTCGTCGCCGCCCGCTTCGTCCTCCATGAACAGCACGCCGACCGGGCGCACGCTCATGACGGCGCCGGGAATGATGGCGCGGGTGTTGACGATCAGGACGTCGCAAGGATCGCCGTCATCAGACAGCGTGTGCGGGATGAAGCCGTAGTTACCGGGGTAACGCATCGGCGTGTAGAGGAAGCGGTCGACCACCAGCGTGCCGGCCTCCTTGTCCATCTCGTATTTGATCGGTTCGCCGCCCACGGGGACTTCGATCAGGACGTTGACTTCGTGGGGTACATTCTTCCCGATCGAGATCGCATCGATACGCATTCAAGGCTCCGTTGTTGCCGAGGTGAAATCGCGCCCGGCAGCGATTTTGGGCTGTCATACGCGGGCTTGGCCCGCTGATCCATCGCGTTTTTGTGAAATAATGAATCCGGAAAGCACCGGCTCAAAGGCAACGGTATCGACGGAAGGGAAACGCTGCCGCCTAGGCTTTCAGCAGCTCAATTGGTCCAAGCGAAGGCAACCTTGTCGAGCGACTTCGGCCCGAACCGCTCCGACGAGCGTGCCACCATACGGCCCCCCAGCGCCCGGTAGAATTCGGTCGCCGGGTCGTTGTCCGAGAGCGCCCATACCACCATGCTCTTCAACCCGCTCTGCATCAGGTCGCGGCGGGCGGCGGCGAACAGGCGACGGCCGAAGCCGAGACCCTGGAATTCCGGACGCAGATAAAGCTCGTAGACCTCGCCGTCGAAATGCAGACTGCGGGCGCGGTTGCGGCCGTAATTGGCGTAGCCTGCGATCTTGTCGCCGAACACGAGAACGCTGACGCGGCTGCCCTTGCGGATTGCGCTATCCCACCATTGTGGGCCACGGCGGTTGATGAGCTTTTCCAGCTCGGCACCGGGAATGATGCCCTGATAGGCGGAGCGCCAGGCTTCGTCATGAGTGGACGCCACCGCAGTTGCATCTGCAGCTTTGGCCGGCCGGACCTCGATCAGGGTTGTGCTCATGGACGCAATCAAACCAAGTCGCCGCGTCGGCGGCAAGACCTATCGTTAATTATCGGTTAACGTGTGGATTTTGTGCATCAGTATCCTAGCCATGTTGTACCGAAAAAAGACAAGACGCCAATCAAATGGCACCGGCGTGCCCTGCGTCGGTGCAAAACTCCTGTTGCGGCAACGAATGAATGACAATGGCAACGCAGAAAGTCCGCCCATGCTGATTCGTTCCTACTAGTGTGGCCGTCGCTGTTCGTGTTCGCCCTCGGCCATTGATGCGGCTCCTCAACACCATCGCACTCCTGTCTCTGCTGGCTTTGCTGACTGCGCCGCCTCTGTGCGCTCAGGTCACGTTTGGCCCATCGGGAGGGGAGGGCGAACCGCTTCGCCGACAACAATGGCTTCTGCCGTCGCCGGATACCGACATTGCCGCGCATGCCCTGCTGTTTCGCCCCGCTGGTGCAGGTCCGTTCCGGCTGGCGGTGATCGCACACGCCTCGACGCAGAATGGCTTGCGTCGTGCGCAGATGCCGCAGCCGGAATACCGTCCTCTCGCCGCCTATCTCGTCGCGCGCGGTTTTGCCGTGCTGGTGCCGGAGCGGCTCGGCCATGGTGCGACCGGCGGCCGTTATGTCGAGGACCAGGGCGGATGTGACGAGGCCGACTATGCGCGTTCGGGCCGCGCAATGGCCGAGCAAATCTGGCTCGCGCTCGATGATTTGCGAAAGCAAGATTTCATTCGCAAGGAGGCCGCCATCGTGATCGGCCATTCCGCCGGCGGCTGGGGCGTGCTTGCACTCGCCAATGCCGATCCGAAAGCAATCTCCGCGATCACAGTGTTTGCGCCGGGGCGCGGCGGTCATGCCAATGACGAGCCGAACCGGATCTGCGCGCCACACTCGCTTCGTGCCGCCGCCGCGGAGTTCGGAAGGGGCGCACGCATTCCTGTGACGTGGCTCGTCGCGGATAACGACAGTTACTTCTCGCCGGCATTTTCGAAAGGACTGGTTGATGCGTTTCGCAGCAGCGGCGGCAAAGCCGATTTTCGCGCCTTGCCGGCCGTCGGCAGCGAGGGGCATTGGTTGATCGAGAGCGAGGCCGGGGTCAAAGCCGCAAGCGACGCGCTCGGGCGTGTGCTGAACCCGGCAATGCCAATGGCGACGAAGAAGCCGCGGGACGATCGCTGATGACCAAATGGCCCGACGACGACGTGATCCTGTTCGACGGCGTCTGCATCTTCTGCTCGCGCTGGGTCCGATTCGTTGCGAAGCGCGACACGGCGAAGCTGTTCCGGTTCACGCCGATCCAGTCGGACTATGGCGCCCGGCTTGCGCGGACATTCGATATCGATCCGGAGGATCCCGACACCAATGCGGTGGTTCATGGCGGCGAGGTATTCATGAAGTCCGACGCCGCGCTGACGGTGCTGTCGCAGCTGCCGGGCTGGAGCTGGGTGCGCGCGCTATTCGCGGTGCCGAAGCCGCTCCGCGATTTCGTCTACAGCCTCGTCGCACGCAATCGCTATCGCATCTTCGGTAAGTATGACGCCTGCTTCGTGCCCGATGCGGATTTACGAGCCCGAGTGATCGAGTAGGCCGTCATTGCGAGGAGCGAAGCGACGAAGCAATCCAGGCTGCCGCCGCGGGAAAATTCTGGATTGCTTCGCTGTGCTCGCAATGACGGAGCTACGGCTTGCCTCGAGCCGCAAGCACTTCCTGCGCCGCCCGCTCCCCACTGTCCCGCGCGCCATGCGCCGTCGTGAAGAAAATCGGCGACGTCGCCTCGCCCGCAAAGAACAGCCGCCCATCCACCGGCGCAGCCAGCACCGCGCGGTC
>NZ_JALBGZ010001209.1:0-1140 GCF_023006515.1 Bradyrhizobium sp. PRIMUS42 | reverse complement strand
AGCCGCTGCGCTGGCACGACCAGCAGAACCCGTTTGCGCTGCTGCCGCGACAGAGCGCGATCAACGGCTGCCCGCAGCTGGTGATGGAGCCGGGCGGGCCGCCGGCATCGCGGATCAGCAATTCCTTCCGCCGCCGCCTCAAGAGCAAGGAAAAGAAGCTCCAGGCCCTCGCCGGCTATCGCTATCATCTTGCCACGTCAGACGCTGACATCACGCGCCTGCTCGACTGGTTCTTCCGCGTCAAGCCGGTGCGAATGGCGGAACAGAAGCTCCCGAACGTCTTCGCCGAGCCCGGCGTCGAACAGTTCGTCCGCAGCGCCTGCCTTGCGCCGCGCGGTGAAGGCCACGTCATCGACATCCACGCGCTCGAATGCGACGACGAAGTGATCGCGATCTTCGCCGGGGTCGCCGACGGCGAACGCTTCTCGATGATGTTCAACACCTACACGATGTCCGAGCACGCCCGCTACAGCCCCGGCCTGATCCTGATGCGCTATATCATCGATCGCTACGGCGAGCGCGGCTACCGCTCGCTCGACCTCGGCATCGGTTCGGACGATTATAAGCGGATGTTCTGCAAGGACGACGAAGAGATCTTTGACAGTTTTGTTCCGCTGACCTCGCGCGGAAAACTCGCGGCGATGGCGATGTCCTCGCTCAGCCATGGCAAGCGGCTGGTGAAGCAGAACCAGATGCTATTCGACCTGGCGCGACGGCTGCGGCAGGCGTTCGGGTAAAACCTCTCCGCGAACGTCGAGATCGTAGGGTGGGCAAAGCGACTTGTCCGCCGTCGCTCGAAGAGCGAAGGCGGAAGCGTGCCCACGTCGTCTGTTACTGTATTGGATAGGTGGTGGGCACGGCGCTTCGCGCCTTTGCCCACCCTACGATTCCGTGTGCGCGGAAAAAGAACGAAAAGCCTACGCCGCCACCACGCGCGGCGCGTCCACCGCATCCGAAGCCTGCACCGGCTTGCTCAGCATCGTCACCTCGCTGAAGCCGACCGCCCTCAGCTGCTCGCACATCAGCGTGCGCGCATCCGGTGCCATCGACACATCGGGCACCACGACGGCGCGGGCATGCGCCGTCAGCAGCTCGGCCGGAAGGTCTGAGGCGCTCCCGGCGTCGATCAGCACGTGATCG
>NZ_JALBGZ010001208.1:0-1151 GCF_023006515.1 Bradyrhizobium sp. PRIMUS42 | reverse complement strand
AGACGCTCGGTGAGCGCCGCGACCAGCTCGTGCTTGGCGGTCCGGCGCTGCAATTGCCAGACGCCGAGAGCGACGAAGACGGCCGTCAGGAACAGCGTGAACAGCGCGAAGCCGGCCACGCGGGGCTTGCGCGCAGTCTCGTTCATTTCGCGCGGTCGACCAACCGGCCCGGTGCCGCCTTGTGGTGGAATTGCAGCGCGATCAACAGCGACTTCATCGCACGCAGCGGCAAGAGCGTGGTGACCAGGATCAGTGGCAACCACAGCGCCGCATGCAGCCAGTATGGCGGCTGGTACTTGACCTCGACGATGAGTGCGGCCGCAACAACGATCCCACCGGCCAGCATGATGATGAAGATCGCCGGACCGTCACCGGTATCGATGAAGGCGAAGTCGAGACCGCAGCGGTCGCAGGCGGGCGCGAGCGTCAGGAAGCCCGCATAGAGCTTGCCCTGGCCGCAGCGCGGGCATCTGCAGGCAAGTCCCCGCAGCGCGCTTTGCAGGACGGTGGTTTCGGGCTCGGGCTTGCCGGCGGTGTCGTTCATGGTGGCGGACTCTATCACAGTTTTCGCCGAAGCTTCCGGCGGCCCAAAAGCGAAAGGGCGGCCCTGCGGCCGCCCTTTCTGATCTCAACGTCGCGGCTCAGTGTGCGCCGTGGGCCATGGTCTCGGCGCCGTGTCCCCAGACGTAGATGCAGAGGAACAGGAACAGCCAGACCACGTCGACGAAGTGCCAGTACCAGGCGGCGAACTCGAAGCCGAGATGCTGCTTCGGCGTGAAGTGGCCCGCATAGGCGCGGATCAGGCACACCAGCAGGAAAATGGTGCCGACCAGCACATGGAAGCCGTGGAAGCCGGTCGCCATGAAGAAGGTCGCGCCATAGACGTTACCGCCGAACGAGAACGCCGCGTGGCTGTACTCATAGGCCTGCACGCAGGTGAAGAGCGCGCCGAGCACGACGGTGAGGATCAGGCCATACTTCAGACCCTGGCGATCGTTCTCGAGCAGCGCGTGGTGCGCCCAGGTCACGGTGGTGCCCGAGGTGAGCAGGATCAGCGTATTCAGGAGCGGCAGGTGCCAAGGATCGAAGGTCTCGATGCCGTGCGGCGGCCAGGTGCCCGGCACGGCGCAGGCGCCGGCCGCAGTGCCGAG
>NZ_JALBGZ010001207.1:0-1153 GCF_023006515.1 Bradyrhizobium sp. PRIMUS42 | reverse complement strand
CGTCGGGGTTCACCACCGGCTGCACCGCAAACACGTCGGCGTGGCGGCTGAAGGCTTCCATGGCGCGGTAGATCACGGGCACGCCGCCGATCTCGCGATATTGCTTCGGTCCGCCGGCGCCTGCTCGCAGCCCGCGCCCGGCTGCGACGAGGACGACCGCGGTGCGCTGTGATTTCGCCATAGGAGTCGAATACTCAGTTGGTGATGGAAGAGTCGGGGAGTGGGGTGATTGCCGAATGCCTCTAGCACGGCAGGCCCGCAAAAAAAGGGGGTTTCCCCGGATTGTTGGAAACAGCATTTTGCTGCACTGCACTTGAAAGATTTGCAGAATTGTCTAAACTGTAGGCATGACGCTTGACTGCACAAGAATTGTGCGCAAGATAGGTCATGGCACGCGCGATGAGGCGCTGCCCAGTCGACGAGACCCCTGTGACCGGTTCGGCAGTATCCGGCTCTAAGCCGTTGAAAATAGGCGATATTGGTGTCGCCGTTCCGGTCTTCCTGGCGCCGATGTCGGGGGTGACGGACTCGCCCGTCCGCAAGCTGGCCGCCGAGCTTGGGGCCGGTCTCGTCGTGTCCGAAATGACCGCCAGCGACGAGCTCGCCAACGGCCACCGGATGTCCCGGTTGCGTTGCGAAGCCACCGGGATCGGCCCGCACGTGGTCCAGCTCGCCGGCTGCGAGACGCATTGGATGGCAGAGGGCGCCCGGATCGCCGAAGCCGAAGGCGCCGATATCATCGACATCAATATGGGCTGCCCGGCCCGCCACGTCACCGGCGGCCAGTCCGGCTCGGCCTTGATGCGTGACCTCGACCATGCCGTCAGCCTGATCGATGCGACCATCGCGGCGGTGAAGGTTCCGGTGACGCTGAAGATGCGGCTCGGCTGGGACGATCGCACGCGCAACGCGCCGGAGCTGGCGAAGCGCGCGGAAGCCTCCGGAATCAAGCTCGTCACGGTGCATGGCCGCACCCGCAGCCAGTTCTACAAGGGTGAGGCCGATTGGGATGCGATCCGCGCCGTGCGCGAGGCCATCGCCATTCCGCTCGTCGTCAACGGGGACATCACCTCCTACGAGAAGGCGCTCGCCGCCCTCGAGGCCTCCGGCGCCGATGCCGTGATGATCGGCCGCGGCGCGCAGGGCCAGCCCT
>NZ_JALBGZ010001206.1:0-1159 GCF_023006515.1 Bradyrhizobium sp. PRIMUS42 | reverse complement strand
GGCTTGCGGAGGAGCGCGTCCGCAGCGCGATCCGGCTCGGCGAGGAGCGCGCCAAATGGTCCGACCAGCAGGCGGTCGCGATCGTCAGCGGCTTCGAGGCGGCTTGCCGCGAGATCGAGACCAACATCGCAAGCTCCGTTGCGCGGATATTGCTGCCTTTCCTCGCTGACGCGGTCCGCGACAAGGCGATCGGATCGCTGGTGGAGCAGATTGCGGCCCTGACCGGCAACTCGTCGGTGCCGGCGTTCAAGGTCACCGGCCCGAGCGAGCTGCTCGACCTCGTGAAGACACAGCTTGAGGCGTCCAGGCGAGTCGGCATCGAATACGAGGCCGCCGAGGCGCTGGAGGTTCGCGCCGTGGCCGATCAGACCGTGATCGAGACGCAGATCTCGGCCTGGAGCGAACGCCTGAAGGAAGCGCGCCGGTAATCCGCCATGGAAGAGGTCAAACATGAGCTCGTGATCGTCCGCCGGCGCAGCGCCTTCGCTGAGGAGGCGCATCACGGTGGCGTCTGGAAGATCGCCTACGCGGACTTCATGACCGCGATGATGGCGTTCTTCCTGGTCATGTGGCTGCTCAACGCACTCAACCAGGACCAGAAGCAGGTGGTCGCGAGCTATTTCAACCCGATCAAGCTCGCGGAGAACGCGCCTGCGCCGAAGGGTCTTAAGGATCTTTCCAAGAAAGAGCCGTCGTCGTTCGAAGGTCAGGACGGCCGGCGTCAACCGGCAGGCCCGAACGAAGAACGCCGCGGCGATTCCCCGACGGCCGAGAAGCCGCCCTTCTATGAAGAGAAGGTGCTGTTCCGCGACCCCTACGCGACGCTCGCCGAGATCGCGAGCAGCGCGAACCAGGCCTCGGGCCAGCGGCGCGCCGGCGCGCTCTCGTCCGCCGAAGAGGATGGTCTCAAGGGCGGCGACGCCTACCGTGATCCCTTCGACCCCGGCTATTGGAAGCTGGCGCCGCAAGCGTCCAAGGACGCGGATCGCATGATCGAAAGCGAGTCCAAACCGAATGCCTCCGCGCGCGACGGCGCGTCCGGCACAAATCAGAACGAGCCGCAGGCGCGCCGTGCCAGGGCGGACGATGCTGGCGGAAGCGTGGCTCCGAGCACGGATGCATCGTCCGCAAATCTGTCGCCGCTGCTGCCGCCGGGACC
>NZ_JALBGZ010001205.1:0-1160 GCF_023006515.1 Bradyrhizobium sp. PRIMUS42 | reverse complement strand
GATCCGCTTGAACGGCGCGAGGCGGGCGTGCAGATGCTTGAAGATCGACAGCGCCGTCTCCGGCGAGCGCTCTGCACCCGACGTCAGCAGCACGAACGCCTTGGGGATGGCTTCGGCGGCGGCGGTGGCCTCATCGAGCAGCGAGGCGTTGGCGACGTCGAGCCCGGTGAGATCGCAGATCATGGTCTGGAAGTTGAGCAGCGCCTCCAGCCGGCCCTGGCTGATCTCGGGCTGATAGGGCGTGTAGGCGGTGTACCAGGCCGGATTTTCGAGGATGTTGCGCTGGATCACCGCGGGCAGGACGGTGCCGGAATAGCCTTGGCCGATCAGCGAGGTGAAGACCTGGTTCTGACGCGCAAGCTCGCTCATATGCGCGATCGCCTCGGTCTCGCTGAGCGGCTTGCCGAGATCGAGCGGGGAAGCCTGCCGGATCGAGGCCGGCAGCGTCTCCGCCATCAGCGCGTCGACGCTCTTGGCGCTGACGGTTTCGAGCATTGCGGTGACATCGCGCGCCGACGGGCCGATGTGGCGGCGAACGAAGCTGGCGGCGGTGTCGCCGTTGGTCTTGCGGTGCGCGGTCATCGCTTGCTCCATCGTCCTTAAGCCGTATGTGCCTTGTAGGCGGCTTCATCCATGAGGCCGCCGAGCTCGCTCTTGTCGGCAATCTTGATCTTGAAGAACCAGGCCTTGCCTTGCGCGTCCGAGTTCACCAGCGCCGGCTCGGCGGCGAGCCCGGCGTTGGATTCGAGCACCTCGCCGGTCACGGGGGCATAGACGTCGGAGGCGGCCTTCACCGATTCCACGACCGCTGCGGCTTCCGCCTTCTTCAGCGTGCGGCCGACCTTGGGCAGTTCGACGAACACGACGTCGCCGAGCTGCTGCTGGGCGTAGTCGGTGATGCCGACGGTGGCGACGTCGCCCTCGATGGCCAGCCACTCATGGTCGGAGGTGTATAGCGTCGTCGTCATTCTCAAATCCTCAGCGTTTGTAGGTGTTTTTGACGAAGGGCATGGCGGCGACTGCGAGCGGCAGTCGCTGGCCGCGCACTTCGGCGAACAGTTTGGTGCCAAGCGCGCTCAGGCTCGTGGGCACGTAGCCCATCGCGACCGGCCCATTCAGGCTTGGGCCGAAGCCGCCCGATGTGACTTGTCCGATCGGCT
>NZ_JALBGZ010001204.1:0-1164 GCF_023006515.1 Bradyrhizobium sp. PRIMUS42 | reverse complement strand
GACGCTGCCAGCAGCGCGGCGTTGATCGCGCCGGCCTTGCCGATGGCGAGGGTGCCGACCGGGATGCCGGCGGGCATCTGGACGATCGAATAGAGCGAATCGAGGCCCTTCAGCGTCTTGGATTCGACGGGAACGCCGAACACCGGGAGTTCGGTCAGCGCCGCCGCCATGCCGGGCAGATGTGCAGCGCCTCCAGCGCCGGCGATGATGACCTTGTAACCCGCGGCCTTGGCCCCCTTGGCGAAAGCAAACAGCCGGTCGGGGGTGCGGTGGGCCGAAACGATGCGGGTGTCGGCGGCAACGCCGAGCGCGGCAAGCGTGTCGGCGGCATGCCGCATCGTGTCCCAGTCCGACTGGCTTCCCATGATGATGGCGATCGGCGCGGTCATGACGTTAATTGTGCCCGAAAAACAGAAGGATAGGCCAGATTAACGGTTCCGGCCGGCGGCTCGCAAGGCGGTGGCAAGGAGAAGGGAATGCACTATCCTGTCTTGGTGAATCCCCGCAAGCCTTCATTGAGCAGGATGCCCATGAAGAAACCAAAAAGGGCGAGCGCTGCGAAGGCCAAAAAGGGCCGGAAGACCAGCGCCGGCCGATCCAAAGCTGCCCCAAAGCGGCTGACCAAACGTCCGACGAGGCTGCCGGCGCCCGGCGCGTCGGCCGATAGTGGAGCCAAGGATAGCCTCAGGGCAACGATCCGGGGCTTGCGGACCAAGCTCAAGGAGGCGCAGCGCCGGGTCGCGGAACTGGAAGCTGCGGCCGACACCGATTTCCTGCTCGAGATCCCCAACCGGCGCGGCTTCGAGCGCGAGCTCGCGCGCGCCATCGCCTACATGAAGCGCTACCGCGCCAGTGGGGCGCTGATCGTGCTCGACGTCGATCGGTTGAAGCCGATCAACGATTCGTTCGGTCATCGCGCCGGCGACGAGGTGCTCAAGGCGATTGCCGCAACGCTGACGCGGCAGGTCCGTGCTTCCGACGTGGTCGGCCGGCTTGGGGGCGACGAGTTCGCGCTGCTGCTCTGGAATCTCAGCGAGACCGACGCCAAGGCGAAGGCGGCCGCCTTTGAGCAGGCGGTGGACGAATTGTCCTTTGTCTTTCGCGACCAGCAGGTGACCGCGGGCGCCTCCGCCGGGGTCGCGCTGCTGGGGGCGCAGTCCGATG
>NZ_JALBGZ010001203.1:0-1165 GCF_023006515.1 Bradyrhizobium sp. PRIMUS42 | reverse complement strand
GGCGGCTGCAGGCCGGTGCCGGATCCCAGCCCGGCATCGCCGCGATTGATCGCGGGATTGAGCAGCTCGGCCAGCGCCGGCCCGATCGGCTGCACATCGGGGCGATGCGCTTTCGAGTTCGGGGCCTTGGTCCTGGGGGATTTGCCGGATTTTTCGGAGGATGCAGGTTTCTTCGCCATGGGGCGAATATGGGACGAGTCCGCCCCGCAATAAAGGGCGAATGCCCGGCGTCATGCAGCCTGCTGACAGCAGGTTGGCAGCAGCCTCGAGGCCTACACCGCCGGCAACGGCCCCTCGTCATCCTCCGCCGTGACATTCGGCTTCAGGATGTCGAGGTGGATGCCGCCGCAATCGGTGCAGCGCATGGTCCAGTACTCGCATCCGGCGCGCCCGCCGATCACGCGGAGCACCGTGAGATCGCCGTCGCATTCCGGGCAGTTGGAGAGCACGGCGCGGCTGTAGATCCTCAGCCCCGAGGTGTCTTCGGTTTCGATGACTGACATGACCGGTTGCCCCCTCTTGCGCTGCGCCGTCCCTGGTTCGCTTGCGTCCTGCTCGCCTATTCGTCGTCGCTGTCGGTCCGCCGGCGGAAGCGGTCGATGTGGTGCTTGGCGTCGGCGATCGCGGCGTTCTGATCGGGCCAGGCGAAACCGACTTCCATGGCCGGAAACAGGACGCCATCGATGGCGAGGGGGCTGAGATCGGCGCGGCGGATGCGGGCGTGCCAGAGGCCTTTGCCAGCCTCGAAGGATTCGATGTCAAAGCCGTCGTAGAGGGTCGTCATGGTAGTCCCCAAAGTGTTCCGTACGTGTCTTGTTGGAGGGTCAGGGGACCACGATTGCGTCATTTGGGATGTGAAGCCGTTCACAAGCGGCCGGCTTTTTTGCTTCGGGCGTCAGTTCCGAGCGGCGGCACGGCCGATCCGCTTCACCGGGCGAGCCGTGGGTTCCGCCGCCGCGCGCATGATCCAGCGGCGGAACGCGGCAAAGTCGCGCTGCTCGGTCTGGAAGCTGCGATAGAGCAGGTACCAGCGCATGCCCTTGGGTACCGAGAGGTCGAATGGCGCGACCAGCCGGCCGGCGGCGAGGTCGTCGTCGATATAGGGCCGGATGCCCATCGCGATGCCGAGCCCGTCGGCCGCGGCCTGCAGCGCTTGGCCGTAGAA
>NZ_JALBGZ010001202.1:0-1167 GCF_023006515.1 Bradyrhizobium sp. PRIMUS42 | reverse complement strand
CCGGCTCCTGCGGCTGGCCCTCCACCGGCCGCGGCCATTGCATCTTCAGCGGCTCGGCATGAGCTGCGATCTCCGGCCCGGCAATCTGCGCCCACCGCGTCACCAGCTCGCGCGCGGCAAAGCCCTGCTTGGCATAGGCCTCGGCAAAGACGTCATTGAGCAGGATCCCGAGCGGCTTGGCGCTGATCGGACCGGGTTTGGGAGGGAATTTGGACATGGATCGTTATAGCACTTCCGGACGCAAGCCACACAGTCCCGGGTTGTCATGGCCGGGCTTGTCCTGGCTTGTCCCGGCCATCCACGTTCTTCCGCGAAGAAAAGACGTGGATGCCCGCGACCAGCGCGGGCATGACGTGGAGTGATCGCCACGAGGCCGCTACAGTGGGCGCATGAGCCCGAAATCCGCACTGAAGGCGAAATCGGAACCGAGTCAGGCGGAGACCTCGTCGCGCCCGATCGCACTTCTGCAATGGTACGACCGCCACCGCCGCCGATTGCCCTGGCGCGCGGCGCCTGGAGAGGCATCGGATCCTTACCGCGTCTGGCTGTCGGAGATCATGCTCCAGCAGACCACGGTGAAGGCGGTCGGCCCCTATTTCGAAAAATTCGTTGCGCGCTGGCCTGAGGTTAGCGCGCTCGGACGGGCCTCACAGGATGACGTGCTGCGGATGTGGGCCGGGCTCGGCTATTATTCGCGCGCACGCAACCTCCATGCCTGCGCGGTCGCCGTGACGCGCGACCATGGCGGCACCTTTCCCGACACCGAGGAGGGCCTGCGTGCACTGCCGGGCATCGGGCCCTACACGGCGGCGGCGATCGCGGCGATCGCCTTCGATCGTCACACCATGCCGGTCGATGGCAATATCGAGCGCGTGGTGTCTCGGCTCTTTGCAGTTGAAGAAGAGCTCCCGCAGGCCAAGCCGCTGATCCAGCAACTGGCATCGACGCTGCTGGCAAACTCTCGCGCCGGCGATAGCGCGCAGGCGCTGATGGATCTGGGCGCCTCGATTTGCACGCCGAAGAAGCCGGCCTGCTCGCTGTGCCCGTTCACTGAGGATTGCACCGCGCGTGCACGAGGCACGCAGGAGTCATTCCCGCGCAAGGCGCCGAAGAAGAGCGGGACGCTCCGCCGCGGCGCCGCCTTCGTCGTCACGCGCGGCGACGAGT
>NZ_JALBGZ010001201.1:0-1168 GCF_023006515.1 Bradyrhizobium sp. PRIMUS42 | reverse complement strand
GAGCCGGCCGCGCAGCACGGCGAAGCCGGGCGCTGCCTCGGGCGGGACACCCACCACTTCGAGTTCGCTGCGGCGCTTGGAGGCGCCGGCATAATCCTTCACCTCGAGCGAAGCGCGCATCGCGTCCATCGTCACGATGCGCTGGATGTCGAGGGGCAGCGAGGCAATGGCGAATTCGACGTTCTTGAACTTCTCGCGCGCGTCCGCCCATTTGCCCTGGCGCGCATAGGCGAGCGCCTTCCAGAGCTGGGAGTCGTGGCTGTTGCCGATCACGGGATTGGCGAGGTCCTTCAGACCCTGCGCCGGCCGGCCGATCAGGATGCTGGCGATCGCATGCATGATCAACGCGCCGCTCTCCTCCTTGTTGAGCGGATCGCTCAACATCAATTCGGTCACGGCCTTGGCCTCGTGATACATCGCGCGCGACATGTAGAACTGCGCAAGATCGAGCCGCGGCAGCGAGCGCAGCGCCGGTTCGACGTTGGAGATCGCCGTCATCAGCTCGTTTTGGCGCGTCACGAAATTTTCCGACTGGCCCTTGCGCCAGCCTTCGGGGCTGAAGACCGGGCGCACCGCGGTCGGGGCGCGCTCGGCCGAGATGTCGACCGGCGACAGCGTCAATCCGCCCTTCTTGCCGAGGATCACCTTGTCGGAGCCGACCTCGACGCCGACCTCGTCGGAGTTCGGCCGGACCGCGATGCCGTGCGCGGATTCCAGCAGCGAGAGATCGACGAGGTCCTGCCGCTTGATGAAGCCGCGCACCGGCCGCTGCCCGGTGACGACATAGAGCGTGTCGCCGGCGTCGGGATCGGTGAGCTTGTGCAGGACGCCCGGATTGGCAAAGTGGATCGCGATGTTGGCGAGCGCGGGGTCGGTGATGTTACGCGACATCATCAGCGGCAGCGGCGTCGTCTGGATCTTGTCGGCCAGCGTCAAGAGCCAATTGGTCTCCTTGCCGACCTCTTCGCTCGCCAGCGAGTAGACCAGCGGGCGGGTGAGACGGATGCGCAGCGCCTGTCCCTTCTCCAGCGGGACGCGGCCGACCTCGCCGATCATCGCGCCGCCCCTGGCGCGGATCGCCTCGACATCGATCGGCTTCGGTGTATCGAAGACCAGCCAGACGGTGTCGCCGCGGCGGAACGCCGCCGCGGGCGTTGCGACCTGGATC